>NZ_LNTB01000002.1 GCF_001462395.1 Pyrodictium occultum | reverse complement strand
GGGGCTACCCGGCCGGCGCCCCGGGCCTCGTGGGATGCGGGAGGCGGGAGGGGATCCTATAACCCTGCCAGGGGCTCGCCGCCCCCGGGCCTCGGAGGGTTTATAGCAAGCAGCCCAGCCCCCAACGCCCCTGGGTCATTGGGTGGAGGAGGAGTGGCTCGTCGACGCCGCCGGGGCAGAGGCAAGCTCGTGGCAGCGCTGCTGGCCGGGGTCTTCATCGTAGTGCTCACCCTGGAACTTATAGCAATGTTCTCGCCCGCCCTCCTCGGCCTCGTGGGCAGCCGCAGGCACAGGTACAGCGTCACAGTCTACGCCCCCGCGGGCATGGAGCAGCAGGCAGCGCTGCTCGCCAGGCAGGTGGCGGCGAGGCTCGGAGTCAAGGACTACCGTGTAGAGCCCGTGGCCGCCAATAGTAGCAGCGGGCTGATGTCGGTGGTGCTCTACGACAAGGGGGAGCCGGTGCTAGTACTCTTCACCAGCAGTGTTGAGGGGATAAGCAGCCTGGTCTACCAGCTAGCCTCCCAGCTGCTGCCCAGGGTGGAGCAGAACGCTACGCTGCGGAACGCGACGCTCCTCTACGCGGGCTCCGCGGGGATATTCCTCCTCCCCAAGAACGCTACCTTCGTGGACCAGTTCGTGAGGAGCATCATATCCTCCCACGCCTCCACAGAGTCCAGCACATCCTCCAACACCACCTCCACCGCTGCGAACGCTACCGCGCCTGGCTAGCACCTCGGCCCCCGGGGATGGGGGGCCTCGCTAGGAGACGGGCATAGGGTAGAGGCGGCGTGGCGGAGAAGAATGGCGACGGGCTCTCCAGGCTCCGGGAGCGCATCCTCTACCAGCGGAGCATCCCACGCCTCCTCCTATGGCTCGCCGCCCCCCTCATGGTCTCGGGCAGCGTTAACGCGCTCTACCAGCTCGTGGACACCCTCTGGCTCTCCAGGCTAGGGAGCGCGGCCCTCGCAGCGCCCTCGGTCTCCTGGCCCTACCGGGGCATACTGGGGAGCATAGGCTTCGGCCTCGCCAGCTCGGTCTCAGCGCTCGCAGGCCAGTACATCGGCGCCCGGCGCTTCGACAGGGCCTCCCGGGCCGTGGGCAGCGTGCTCGGCATCCTCCTGGCGATAGGGATCCCGGCCTCCATACTGCTCATCCTGGGCCTCGGCCTCTACCTGGACGCGATGCACGTGCCCCCGGACGTGAAGCCCCTAGCTGCCAAGTACCTGGCGGTCCTCATGCTCACCGTGCCCCTGACCTACATCTACCTAGTCTTCTCCTTCGCGCTGAGCGCGGCGGGGAACACGAGGACCCCGACGAAGGTAAGCGTGGCCTCCACCCTGTTCAACGCGGTGCTAGACCCCGTCCTCATATTCTGGGCCGGCCTCGGCGTGCTGGGCGCGGCCCTGGCCACCGCGGCCGCTGCCGCCCTCTCGGCTGGCTACGCCCTCCACAGCTTCGCCACGGGGCGGCACGGCTACCGCCTGGGGCTCCGCGACCTGGTGCCCGAGAGGAGGCTGCTCCCCCTCATAGCCAGGGTCTCGGGCCCCTCCGTGGCCCAGAGGCTTGCCACGAGCCTGGGCTTCGTGTTCATGGTCAGGGTTATATCCGGGCTCTCCACGCCGGTTATAGCAGCCTACTCTATAGGCCAAGTCATACTGGACATAAACTGCATGATAGCTATGCCCCTGGCCAGGGCTACGGGCATAGTGGTGGCCCAGAGCCTCGGCGCCGGCATGAGGGAGCGCAGCCGCCGCGCCGTGGCGGCGGGGGCGGCTATGAGCCTGGCCGCCTCAGCGGCCTACATAGCAGGCCTCCTGGCGCTACGCGGGCCCTTCATAGGCGTCTTCACCAGCGACCCCCGGGTCGCGGGCGTGGCCAGCGACATGCTCGCCGTGTTCGCCCCCAGCATACTAGGCTTCAACCTCTTCGCGCTGGCCAACGCGGTGGCTAGGTCGAGCGGCCACACCCTCTTCATATCCATGGTCGGGATAGCGAGGCTTTGGCTGCTGCGCATACCCCTCTCCTGGCTCCTAGCCTACCACCTGGGCCTAGGCGAGCGCGGGCTATGGGCCGGCATGGCTGCCAGCAACTACGCCGCGGGCGCAGCCTCCGCCGCCTGGCTCCTCTGGGGCGGCTGGGCCGAGGCAGTGGTAGAGGAGGCGCGCCAGGGGGAGGCCAGGCCCAGGACGCGGCGCCCCTGGGGCCTGGGGCGGGAAACCCGGGAACCCGGTAAGCCCTGAGAGCCTTTGCTAGACGCTGCGCAGCCTCTCGGCTCCGAGCAGCTTCTTCAGCTCCTCCTCGCCCACCTCGCCGACCCGGTTGCCCTCCTCGTCGTATATGTACAGCTTGCCCTCCTCCTCGTCCCTTGTCTTCAGGTGGCTGCCGTCACAGAAGGGGTACTTCTTGCTGAGCCCACACATGCATATAGCAGCTACGGTCACGCCGCGCCGGTCCTTGACGGGCACGGGCCCCCTGGCCCGGTGTATGATGAGCCGAGCCATCCCCCTCCACCGGGGCCCGTGGCCCAGGCTCCCGGGTATCAGCGCTGCCCCGCCCGCTACCCCTGCTGCTCCGCCTGCAGGGGGCGCCGCGGCCCCGGCTGAGCCGGGGGCAGCCCACCAGCCTGGGCCGGGGCCTTGGGCTCCAGGATCCTCCTGCAGGGCTTGACCAGCGTATCCTCCAGCCCCGCCCGGGCCTCCACCGGGTGCCGGGCGTAGCGGGGGCTGCCCCGGGGGGCCACCGCTGCCCCGCCGGCGGGGCCCCGGGAGCCCGACCGGGGCGAGGGCCGTGGAGCTGTAGACACGGGCTGCCATAGGGGCCCAGTGCTAGCTACCGGGCCGCCGGGGCCAATACCCGGGGCTAGGGCTTCAGGAAGCTCGACTCTAGCAGCCGGACGCTGAGCCTCTGCGGCCGCTTCAGCGCCCCCGGACCTCGGCCTCGAGGCTCCGGAGCCAGCCGGCCTCCTGGTCCCAGGAGGCCCTCACCCGGAGCACAGCCCCCATGAACCTGAGGCTCTCCTCCGCTGCCCCGCCGGGGAGGCTCCCGGGCTCCGTGTAGAGTATCCCAGGGCCCACGCCCCGGGTGAAGAAGGAGGCCAGGTCGACCCTGTTGCCGCGGGGGATCCTCTGCTCCCCCCGGAGCCCCCGGGCTACCAGCTGGGCCAGCGGGTCCCGCAGCCCCCGCACCTCCTCCGGCCGGACGCGCACCAGGAAGCCCTCCTCGTCCACCCCGGTTATCTCCACCCGGATCCTCATCCTGACCCCGGTGCTAGTCTCCACCCCGTAGATGATGTAGTCCCCCGGCCTGGGCACGCTCCGGCGCCTCCACGTTCCCTCCAAAGCCAGTGGTATGGGGAAAAACCGCTACCGGCCCAGGAGGCGGTGGAGGCCGAGGAGAGGCACCGGGGTGGCCCGGCGTGGGGGAGCAGCATCGCTGCAGGATAAGGCTAGCCGTCTTCGACGTCGACGGGGTGCTGCTGCCCATCAGAAGCAGCTGGGGCTATATCCATGAGAGGCTCGGCACCAGGGAGGCCAGCAGGCTGAACTACAGGCTGTTCATGGAGGGCAGGATAGGCTACTGGGAGTGGATGTTCCTCGACACGCTGGCCTGGATAGAGGCGAGGCCCGGCATAACCCGCTGGGATCTCGAGCAGCTGTTCGAGAGCATCCCGGTCGGCGAGGACGCGCGGGAGGCAGTCCGCATACTCCGCGAGGCCGGGATAGAGGCGGCCCTGGTCAGCGGCGGGGTAGACGTGGCTGTGGCGAGGGTGGCCAGGGAGCTGGGGATACGGCACTGGGTCTCCCCGGCCCTGGCCTTCGACCCCTGGGGCCGCCTGGTCCCCGGCGGGGAGCCGAGGCTGGAGGCCGACAGGAAGGACCGCGCGGTGCTGAGCCTCGCAAGGCGCCTGGGCTACACTATGAGGGAGGTGGCATTCGTGGGCGACAGCCGCTGGGACCTGCGGGGGATGCGCGAAGCCTGCCTAGCGGTAGCGGTCAACCCCCACGACCCCCACGTGGAGCAGGAGGCGGACTACGTGGCCAGGGACCTGGTCGACGCGGCCTACTTCATACTCGAGCACTCGACGGCCTGGAGGGCCGGCCGGAGGCGGCCGGGGCGGTGAGGCCAGCGGAGTCCAGGCCGGCCCTCCAGGCTGCCGGGTAGGCAGCGGCAGCCCCCCGGGGCATCCCGGGGGCTCCGGGCTGCAGCCGTAGCCCTGAAGGGGCGCCACGGGGTGTTGAGAGGGGGCTAGCCCCTGCGGGGCGCCCCTGGGAGCCTGGCTAGGGCGCGGCGGAGGGTGGCGCGCACCAGCCCGTCCACGGCGATGCTCAGCGCGGTGTAGAGTGTGTAGGCCTCGGCCAGGGGCGCTGCTAGGAGGCGTAGCTCGCTCCAGAACCTGGGGGCCGGCGGCCCGGGGGGCGCCGCGGGGAGGGAGGCCAGCGCCGCGAGCGCCGGGTAGAGGACGAGCATGCGGGCCAGCCCGGCCAGCAGCCTCCCCCTCTCCCCCGGCGGGAGCCTCCGGTACGCCTCCACGGCCGGCACCAGGAGCCTGGCGGACGCCATGGCGAGGAGCGCAGCCGCCCAGGCCGCCACGGCGGCGGCCCGCCCCCCGGCCAGGGCCAGGCCCAGCGCCTCCGCGGCAAGGTAGACGGCGGGGGCCAGGAGGTACCGCGTGTTGAGCCTGGCCACGTCGGCCGCCGCCTCCCCCGCGGAGCCCCTTATCAGGCCGAGGGCTAGCTGGGAGAGCCCGTCGCCGGCCACGAGGAGTAGCCCGGCGGCAGCGGCCAGGGGGACGGCCCCGGCGGCCCAGCTGTAGCCGGGGTTCAGCAGGTAGACGTAGTGCAGGGGGTGGAGGGCCGCGTAGACCAGGAGAGGCGCCGCCGCCCAGACCGCGAGCCTCACAGCGTTAAGCGCCGAGCCCGCGTCCCCCGTGGTGAGCACGTAGGAGTGGAGGTACCGGAACCCCCAGAGGAAGGCCTCACCAGCCACGAGGAAGAGGCTGGTGGCCGCGAAGAAGCCCGCCACGACCCCCGGGCCCCAGAGGCGGTAGCCCAGCACCACGTCCAGCCCGTAGAGGAGCTGGGCCAGGGCCCCCGGCGCGGTCGAGTAGGACGCCCGGAGCCACTCCCGGAGCAGCCCTAGGGCCCTGGCGGGCCCCGGCCACGCCAGCCCCCTCCCCCGGGCCCAGCGGAGGGCGGCCAGGGAGCCGGAGGCGTAGGCCACGGCGACGGCCAGGAGGGCCCCGGGGAGCCCGGCCCCCAGCAGGTAGACGAGGGCCACCACGCCCAGGCTGTAGAGGAGCCTGACGAGCAACACGGCGGCGGCCGAGCGCACCGGCCTAACCGCGTCCACAACCGTGGCGGCCATGGGCCAGAGGGCCAGCGCCGCCAGAGCCGCGCCCGCGAGCAAGGCGACGGGGCCGCCGCCCACCAGCATCCAGGCCGCAGCCGCCCCCGCCGCGAAGCCCAGGGCGCTGGTGGCGAGCGCCGCCAGCAGCCCGGCGGCGGCCGCGCCCTCCACCCCCTCGGCCACGTACCTGTAGACCCACATGGTGATGAGCGCCTGGGGGAGGAGGATGTAGCGGTTAAGCCTCTTGGTGAGCGTCTGGTAGGCGGCGTAGCCCGCGGGGGGCAGCCGGCGGACAAGCACCAGGGAGGCGGCCGTGTTGAGGAGCAGCGCGGCCCCGTAGAGGAGGACGCGGAGCGCAGTGGAGAGGAGCACCCCCATCCCGTGCCGCCACCGCCCTTGCCTCCCCTCCCCGGGCCCCCGGGGGGCTTCTAGCCCGCGCAGCCGCGGGGCCCGCTGCAAGCCTCCACGGCCTCGCGGTACCGGCGGTAGCCCTCCAGCGCCCTGGCGAGCAGCTGGCCGTGGTCCCGGTAGGCGCTCGTCTCCTCCAGGGCCAGGTCCCTGCCCCTCACGGCCGCCTCTAGGCCGGCGGCGCAGACCAGCATCGCCGCCAGCCCCTGGTGGATGTCCACGAGGGGGCTCCTCCCCTGCTGGAGGGCGGCTAGGGCGTGGAGGTCCTCGAGGTATAGCGGCTCCTCCTTCTCCACCCGCACCCGGGTCTCGCCCAGCTCCGTGTAGAGCCGGAGCTCCTGGGCCATGTAGTCCAGCGTGGCCGTGCCCCTGCTGCCGGTGAGGTAGAGGAGCCGCTGCTTGAACGGGGTTATCCTGTTCACCTCGAGGCTGGCATAGCCCCAGGTGAAGCCTAGGACTAGGAGGGCGTAGTCGTTCAGCCCCGAGACTATCCTGCCAAGAGTGTAGGCCCGCACCACCACCGGGGCCTCCAGGGCGAGGGCGAGAGCGTTATCGGCCTCGTGCACCCCGAGGTCGTAGACCACGTCCGTGTCCCCCGCCCTCGGGGCGAAGGGGCCGACCCTCCTGGCCACCAGGGTGAGCGGCTCCCCGATCAGCCCCCGGGCGGCGAGCCGGTGGAGGGCCCAGACGGCGGGATTGAACCGCTCCACATGCCCCACCGCGGCCCAGGCGCCGGCCTCCTCCACAGCCTCCACGAGCCTGGCCGCCTCCTCCAGGCTCGCGGCGAGCGGCTTCTCGACGAGCAGCCCCCTCACGCCCCGCTCCAGCAGCTCCACGGCCACTCTGTAGTGGTGGCGCGTCGGCACAGCCACTATGGCCAGGTCCACGGAGTCCCTGGGCAGCTCCCCCACCCGCTCCAGGGGCCTGCCCCCGTACCGGGCCGCGGCCAGCCCCGCCCGGCCGCGGTCGACGTCGACTATGTAGGCTAGCTCCACAAGCCCCGGGTGCTCCCGCGCGATCCTCGAGAGCACCCGGGCGTGGGCGGACCCCATGTAGCCTGCCCCGACCACGGCGACCCTGACGGCCATCCAGCGGGCCCTGCTCCGGCGGGCCAGGGGCTGGATGGATAATAATCCCTCAGCCCCCGGGGCCACGGGCACGGGGCCTGGTAGGGTCTTGGCCGGCGCCTGCCCTAGAAGGCTGGCCGTGATCGGCGGGGGCTTCGTGGGGCTCCACGCCGCGGTCCACGCCGCCCTCCGGGGCGTGGAGGAGGTTGTGGTGGTCGACATCGACCCCGGGGTGGTTGAGAGGATAGAGTCGGGTGACGCCTCGAGGCTCCACGTGAGGGAGCCCTACGTTGTCGAGAACTGGCCCCGGGTCCGGGGGAGGATTAGGGCGTCGACTAGCTACGAGGCCGCCCGGGGCGCAGAGGCGTTCATAGTAGCGGTCCAGACCCCGCTCCGCGGGGGCAGGGTGGACTACACCCCCCTCCGCCGCGCCGCCGAGGGCCTGGCGGGCGTGGTCAAGCCCGGGGCCCTCGTATCCTCAGAGGTTACCATCTACCCGGGCGGCACGGTGGAGCTGCTGGCCGAGCCCCTCTCCCGCCTCACCGGGCTCCGGCTGGACGAGGAGCTGCTGGTCGCCCATGCCCCGGAGAGGCTGAGCCCCGGCTCGGCCCGCTGGACCCCGGAGAACATCCCCCGGGTGGTGGGGGCCGTCGGGCCCCGGAGCCTGGAGGCGGCGCTCCGCCTCTACCGCGGCTGCCTCGGCGTCCCCGTCCACCCCGTCGACGATATTCGCGTCGCCGAGGCGTCCAAGCTCCTCGAGAACTCTTTCCGGCTCCTAAACATATCCTTCGTCAACGAGCTTAAGAGGAGCCTGGACAGGCTGGGGATAGACGTCAGGAGGGTTATAGAGGCCGCCTCTACCAAGCCGTTCGGCTACATGCCCTTCTACCCGGGGCCCGGGGCCGGCGGCGCCTGCCTCCCCAAGGACGCGCGCATGCTCGAGGAGTACACCGGCTCCCTGCTGCTGAGGATAGCCCGCCACGTAAACGAGACCCAGCCCCTCTACTACGCGGCCCTCCTCCTCAAGAGGATACGCAGCCACGGGGCGAGGAGGATCCTCTTCTACGGGCTCGGGTTCAAGCCCGGCTCCCCCTACCCGGCCAACAGCCCGGTGCTCCGGGTGGCCGAGGAGCTGGCGCAGCTCGACCCCGGGCTGGAGGTGAGGAGGTACGACCCCCAGATACCCTGGCTGAGCGACTTCGCGGGCGAGGAGGAGGCCCTCGACTGGGCCGAGCTGGTGGCTCGCTGGGGCTACCGGGGCCGCCCCACCAGGGGCAAGCCGGTGGTGCAGATCGAGGACCTCTAGCCACGCCCAGGGGGCCCGGGAGGGGGCGTTGGGGGAGGTGCTGCTCACCGCCGCGCCGGGCGGCCACAGCGGCTACGCGGCCGCGATAGCCCACTACCTCCGGGGGATGGGGCTCCAGCCCGTCTTCATAGCCGCGAGGGGCGACGAGCTGGCCCGGAGGAGGCTCTCCAGGCTCGGCAGGGTCGTCGAGATAACCATGCCCCGGCGCCCCGGCGAGCCCCTCGCGGCGACCATCCACCGCTGGCCCCGCGCCCTCGCCGAGGCCCTGGGGCTGGTCGAGAGGAGGCACCGGGTCCTAGTCAGCTGCGGGGGCAACCTCAGCATAGCCCCGGCGCTGGCGGCGAAGCTGAAGGGCCTGAGGCTCGTGAACCTCGAGAGCATCGTGAGGCTGACCACGCCCGGCCGGACCCCAAGGCTCCTCCGCCCCCTCGCCGACGCCACGCTGGTCCACTGGCCGGAGCAGCTCCGAATCCACCCCGGCGCCCTCGTCGTCGGCCCAGTCTACGAGCCCCCACGCTACCCGCCGCGCGACGAGGGGTACATACTCGTCACAGCGGGCACCATGGGGCACCCCAGGCTCTTCGACGCGGTGGACAGGCTGGCCCCGCCCAGGGTGGTTATGCAGACCGGCCGGGTCGACCCGGAGCCCTACCGCAGGAGGCACCCCGGCTGGAGGGTCTTCCGCTACGACCCGGACCTGGACAGGTGGATAGCGGGCGCGAGCATAGTGGTGACCCACTTCCCCGGAATGACCTCCGCGACCGCGGCCCTGGCCTACCGGAGGCCGGTGGTGCTCGTAGCGGCGCCCCACCTCAGGCTATCGGCGAGCCAGCGGGACGGCCCACCCTACGCCGAGAAGATAGGGGCAGTCTACCTGCCGGACCCCACCCCCCAGGCCCTGGCCAGGGCGATGGAGGAGGCCCGGAGCCGGGAGCCCCCCAGGCACCCCAACGGGGCGGAGAAGGCGGCCGAGATAATAGCAAGGCTGTACCGCGGCCTCTAGCCGGCCCCTATGGGGCCTGCACCGGGTGCCCAGGGGCGGCCGGGAGAGTGGAGGGAGTTGAATAGTAGCGGCGTGAGGATAGGTGTGTACTTCGACCGGTACGAGCCCGCCTGGGAGGTCAAGGACCCTGGGCAGATAGTGCTGGGGCTGAACGACCTGGGCGTGGAGGCAGAGCTGATAACGGTGGAGAAGCCTAGCCTCAGGGGCTACCAGCAGATCCCGCTCAGGTTCGTGCAGGCGGGGGAGGCGTCCCGGCCAGAGTACTGGCGCAGCACACCCTACGACGTAGTCATCATCTACACGTGGCTTGGAAGACCCTACCTGCCCATAATAGCCGCGCTGAAGAAGGCCGGGAAGAAGGTCATAGTGAAGGGGGATATAGACGGCAGGCTATGCTACCCCGCGTTCCCCAGGAGCGTTTACCGCACCAGGAAGGTCGGCAAGCTGCTGAGGCACATGCCCGGCCCGCTGAGAGCACTGGCCGAGAAGACCATAGCTAGGCTGAGGACGCTCCCCAGAAGAATAATACCGCACCTGGAGGCCGCCGACGCCCTGGTCCTCGAGTCCCCGCAGGCCAAGGCCAACCTGGCGTACATCCTAGTGTACTGGGGCAGGCCGGACCTAACCGGGAAGATCCACTTCATACCCAACCCCGTGGCAGATGATATAGCGAGGGCCCCTATACCGGCGAGGAAGAAGAGGAAGATAGTGGCTGTCGGCAGATGGCATGACGTGGCGAAGAACACCGGCACCCTGGCCCGGGTGCTCTGCAGCTTCGCCAGGGCCATGCCGGACTACGAGGCCGCGGTGATAGGGCCCGGGGAGGAGACGGTCAGGAGGTACATGGCGGAGGCCTGCAGAGGGGACCCCGCCCCCTCCATCAGTGTTCTCGGCCGGGTCCCACACGGCGAGCTGGTCAGGCACCTGGGCGAGGCCAGGATACTCTTCATGCCCTCCAACTGGGAGAGCTTCGGCATAGCCGCCGCGGAGGCGGTGTCGATGGGCTGCAGCATAGTGGGGACCCCCATCGAGAGCCTCATGTACCTAACCGGGGGAGGCTTCTCCGGGACCCTAGCCCCCGACTTCAGCGAGAAGGCCCTCCTCGCCGCCCTGCTGACAGATGTCCAGCGCTGGGAGGCCGGGGAGTACGACCCAGGCGAGATAGCCTCCTTCTGGCGCAGCAGGCTCAACCGTAGAACGGTGGCGAGGAGCTACCTGGAGCTAGCCGCAAGGCTGCTAGAGGAGGGCGGCCGGCAGCGCCACGCCTAGAGCCTCTCGAGGATCCTGGCCAGCCTCTCCAGGCTCCCCGTCGACATCCTTCTCAGCCTCTCCAGGGTCTCCTCGACTGCCTCCGCGACCCCGGGGCCCCCGGAGAGGCACCTGTCGATGGCCTCCGCCACCCCCTCCACGGTCGGGGGGAAGAGGCAGGGGTAGCCCGGCCCCAGCACCTCCCTCAGCGTCCCCGTCGCGGATGCTAGGAGGGGCTTCCGGTAGGCCACCGCCTCCCAGGCCGCCGAGAGCATCGTGTACTCCCTCGTCGTAGCCGCCACCACGGCGGCGGCGTGGCTGAGGAGCCAGGCGTACTGGGGCTCGGGGAGGAAGCCGGTGAGCACTATGGAGCCCCGGCTCTCCCGGGCCAGCCTCCTCAGCCTCCGGTGGAGCCCCGGCCTCCTCCCCGGATCCCCGGTCACCACGAGCCTGTAGCCCCCGGGGGCCCCTGATGCGAGGAAGCCCCTGGCCACGAGCTCCAGGGGCTCGTCGGGCGCCCAGGAGGCCGGGACGAGGATGTACCCCCCGTCGCCGAGGTCTAGGGCTGGCCTCTCCAGCCTAGCCGGGGGCCGGGGCAGGGGGTCGTAGACCACCAGCACCCTCTCCCCCGGCAGCCCGGCCCTCCCCAGCAGCCTCGCCTCGGGCTCGTTGTGGGCCAGCACCAGGTCGGCGCGGCGGAGGAGCCCGCGGAAGGGCCGGTTGAGCAGGAGCCCCGCCGGCGAGCTGTAGACGAGGAACCCGGTGTGCACGTCGGCCACGACCCGGAAGCCGAGGCGCCCGGCCAGCGTGGCCACGCGGAGGAGCAGCGGCCCCTGCGGCAGCTGCACGACCACGGCGTCCGGCCTGGCCTCCTCCAGCGCCCTGGCGGTCTCCCTCCAGGCGCGGATGTAGGGGGGCCTATCCCGGAGGAACAGCAGCCCGGCCCCAAGGGCCCGGGCGAGGTCGCGCGTCCTCCGGCTAAGCCGCGCCCAGGCGACGAACACCAGCCGCTTCATCCCAGCCGCATCCCCCCGGGGCTATGGAGCCCTCAGCCGCTATCCCCCGGCGGCGGGGCTTGATGAAGCAGATTTAAGGACTGGGCGATCCCGCCGCCCCTCTGGAAGCCAATGCCGGAGAGGGCTGCGGTACCAGCAGTAAGGTGGTGTAGTTGGCTAAACGTGTATGCCTAATAGGCCTCGACGGCGTCGGGCCAGGCAACCTTAAGACCATGCTGGAGAGTATCCCGCTCAACGCGCTATCCAGCATAGCCGGCAAGGGCTTCGCCTCCCCCGCTCCCTCGATCCCTCCCTACACGCCCCCCGCCTGGACGAGCATATTCACCGGGGTGAACCCCGGGAAGCACGGCATATTCGGCTTCTACGTGGTCGAGCAGGGCGAAGAGGGCTTCAGTATCCGCGTGGCATCGTCCCGCGACGTCATGTACCCGCGCGTGTTCGAGATAGCCGCCATGAAGGGGCTTAGGAGCGTCGTCATAAACGTGCCCCTAACCTACCCCGTATCCCAGCTCCTCGCGGCCCGGAACCTTGTACTCGTCAGCGACTGGTCCTCCCCCCGGCAGTTCATCCACCCTAGAGGCTATGAGGCCAGGTACTCCGAGTACCTGGTCGAGCCTCCCCACCAGTGGAGCAGGGCCGCCGACACAGACTCCTATGTGAAGATGGTTGAGGAGTTTCTCGAGAAGAGGCTAAACATCTACTATGACCTGCTCGAGAAGGAGGACTACAGCCTCTTCGTCATAGTGTTCAGCGAGCTCGACTGGCTCATGCACAGGATCCCGGACATAGTCGAGGGCAGGCAAATGCATAGAGTCTACAGGATCGCATCGATGATAGACAGGTTTGTCCGTAAAGCTAGCGGCGAGTGCAGCCTGCTTATACTCGCGAGCGATCACGGCTTCCGCGTCGCACGCGTGCTCGTGGGTGTAAACAGCATCCTCGCAGACAGGGGCCTGATAGACTACCGGTACCACGTGGCCCGGGGGGGCAGAGCACAGCGCCACGGAGCCGGGCAGCGGCAGCTCCCCCAGCAGCGCCCGGGGCTCCAGAATACGCCCCCTCCTCCGGCTGGCGAGGAGGCTTATACCGAGAAGCCTCCTGAAGAGGATAAGGCCACTGATCCCTCTACAGGTGGAGGTGAACTACTCCACAAGCAGGGCCTTCATGCTCGAGACGGGCAACCTGGGGGTGTACGTGAGGAGGGGCTACTGCGGCGCCGTGCGCCAGGCACTGCAGGGCATCAGCCAGATACGGGGCATAGCCTCGCGGGACGAGGTCTTCTGGGGGCCCTACGTGGAGAGGGCGCCCAGCCTACTCCTCATACCGGGGCCCGACGTGTTCTTCGACGCGAACATACATGCAGAGCCGCTCCACAAGGGGTATATGGGCGTCCACGAGCAGCACGCGCTAGTAGCCCTGGCGGGGGATGAGGTATCCGCCCCGCCCGCCGGCGAGGAGAGGAGAGCCTCCATCTACGACATCACACCCACCATACTAGCGTACCTCGGGCTCCCACTACCCCACGACACGGATGGCAGGCCTCTGGCAGACGCCTTCGCCACAGGGCTCAACGCGGCCGGAAAGGCCAACTACACAAGCCTATTCAGGAGGCTACGGAGGCTACAGCTCCTGAAGCCATAGGAGGGGCCCTGCGGGGAGCCGTGAGGGCTGGCCCCCGCGGGCAGGGGTGCAGGCACCGTGGCGGCCAGGGTGCTCCACGTTCACGTGTCCTTCGAGGTGGCCGGCGGCGCTGGGCTACTCTCGTTCGACCCGGCGTCTGCCCTGTCTACGGCTCTACGCGCCCCCTATAGTACTTGATCGTCTCCCTTAGGCCTTGCTCCAGGCCTGTCCTGGGCTTCCAGCCGAGCTTCTCCTCCGCCAGCCTGATTGAGGCTACGCTCCTCCTAACATCCCCCGGCCTCGGGGGCTTGTGGAGCGGCTCCGGGCAGCCCCCGCCCAGGAGGCTGCAGAGCATCCTGTAGAGCTGGTTTATGCTGGTCTCCCTCCCGGTGCCTATGTTGGCTGGGCCCGTGTAGCCCGCCTCTACCGCCCGGAGCATGGCCTCAGCCACGTCCCCCACGTAGACGAGGTCCCGGGTCTGCTCGCCGTCGCCGTAGACCACCGGCGGCTCCCCGCGGAGAAGCGCCTCTATGAACCTGTACACCACGCCCGCGTAGGGGCCCGGCCTCATCCCGGGCCCGTAGACGTTGAACAGGCGGAGCGCGGCCGGCCTGAGCCCGTAGGCCCGCTGGTACTGCCAGAGCAGGGTCTCCCCGGCGAGCTTCGACCAGCCGTAGAGGCTGACCGGCTCCAGGGGATGGTTCTCGTCGATGGGGAGGTACCTGGGCTCCCCGTAGACCGCCGCGCTGCTGGCGTAGACAATCCTCTCCGCGTCGAGGAGCCGGGCCAGCTCCAGCACGTTCAGCGTACCCTCTACGTTCACCTCCAGCGCCAGCCGCGGCCTCCCCCATGCCTCCTCGACGCCCACCACCGCGGCCAGGTGGACCACGGCCTCGACGTCGCCCCGCCCCAGCCCAGCCTCCCCCACGGCGTGGAGCAGGGTCTCCCAGCGGGAGACGTCACCCCAGACAACCCGCGCACCCAGCCAGCGGAGGCGCATGGCGGCCCCAGCCGAGCCCGGGGAGTAGAGGTTGTCCACCACAACAGCCTCGTAGCCCCTCTCGAGCAGCAGCCCCACTACATGCCTCCCGACGAACCCAGCGCCGCCCGTGACTAGCACGGCCAAGCCCAGGCCACACCCACAGCCCCCCGGGGATGCAGGGCTATACATCACCCACGCCATCTATAATGGCTTGGAGCCCATCTCGGCCAGCAAGAGCGGAGAAGCCCCCACCCGAGCGCCCGGTGGGCGAGCGGCGCCAAGGCCTGCGCCGAGGGGCGGAGCCGGAGGCTGGATGCCAGCTCTCCCTGCTGCCCCCCATCACCTCTCCGGCTTATTGTGGCCTGGCTCCTTGCTGTGGGCGCGAGGCTTATCCAGCTCGTGGGGCCCGCGGGGCTGGGAGGGTGGCTGGGGATGCGCTGCCTGGAGCGCGGGGTTGTCGCGTGGCTCACCGGGCTCCCCGCGAGCGGCAAGACCACGATAGCCCTGGCTACCGCTAAGAGGCTACGCTCCCTGGGCTACCGTGTCGAGGTCCTGGACGGGGACTGGGTGAGGAAGACCATCAACCCGGACGCGGGCTACACGCGGGAGGAGAGGCGGCGCCACCTCCTCCGCGTCGCCTGGATAGCCCGGCTCCTGGCCCGGAATGGGGTGATAGTGGTCTGCAGCTTCGTCTCCCCCTACCGCGACGTGAGGAGGGAGGTCCGCAGGATAGTCGAGGAGGAGGCCCCCTTCCTCGAGGTCTACGTCCACGCTCCCCTCGAGGAGTGCATCAGGAGGGACCCTAAGGGGCTCTACCGCCGCGCCCTCCGCGGGGAGATAAGCCACTTCACCGGCGTGAGCGACCCCTACGAGCCCCCCGAGAACCCCGACCTGGTGCTCGACACGGTGAGGAATACTGTGGAGGAGAACGCGGAGAGGCTGGCCGCGAGGATACTGGAGGCCCTGGGAGAGGGGGCTAGAGGTAGCCCAGGGAGCGGAGCCTCTCCCTGACCCGCTCCTCGTCCTCCCTGCTCATCCCCTCCTCCTCCCCGCCGGTCTCGAGGGCCTCGCGGAGCAGGAACTCCACCAGCTCCTCCACGCTGCTGAAGCCCCCTGCTCCTCTATGAACCTCCGGGCCTTCTCGTACAGCTCCCTGCTTATCTCTATGGAGACCTTGTCCCCCATGCTCTCCACCCCTCCGGGGGCCTCACCGCCTGGAGAATATTATCTCTTCCAGCAGGCCGCGCACCCCGTGTATATCAATCACCCCCGCCTCGCCGGGGCTCACAGTGCCCTCGGGGTCGTAGACAGCGAACACCCCGATCCAGTCGTGGACGGCGTCGTCGGGGCCGCGGTCGTTCTCCTCCAGGTAGGGGCTGGGCCAGCCCAGGGTGCCCGCCGGCCTCCAGTTGAGGTCGTCCAGGTAGAGCATGAGGTCCGGCGGGTCCCCGTTGACCTCCGGGTAGACCTCCTCGGGGCGCAGGGCAGTGTTCCTCCAGTGCTCGCCGCCCGGCCCCCTTATCCTCTCGAGGTCCCTCCGGAGCTGCTCGACCGTCTCCTCGTAGTACTTGGGCTCCACCGCGCCCCTCTTCTCCCTGCCCCGTAGGTTGATGAACACGCGGCTGTAGTAGCCTCCCCAGGCCCAGGCGACCGTGTGCTCCCAGTCCACCAGGTCCTCGGAGAGCTCCGTGCCGGGCTTCAGCTCCCCGGGGCTGGCGCGCAGCCGGAGGTAGCCCTGCTCGGCCAGCCACTGGTTGACCGCGAACGCGCCCCTCATAGCCTTGATGCCGTGGTCGCTCGCCACAACCACCACCGTGTCCCGCGGGAGCCTCCGGTGGAGCCTCTCGAACCACCTGTCTATCCTCCTGTAGAGCTCGGGGATCACCCTGCTGTACACCGGGTGCTCCTCGTGCCGGGGGTGCTCGGGGTCGAAGTACCTCCAGAAGGCGTGGTGCGCCCTGTCGACGGCTATCTCCACATATATGAATAGGTCCCAGCGCTTCCTCAGCGCCAGGTACTCCACCTGCCGCTGGTGGCTCTCCAGCATCGCGTAGAGGTCCCTGGCCACCCTGTCCTTCTCGCCGCTCCGGTACACTATGTCGAACACTGGAGGCCCCCCGGCGGCCTGCTCCAGCTCGCGGCGGAGCCAGGGCGGGAAGGTGTAGGGCTTCTCCGGCCCCGGGGTGGTGAAGTCGGTGACCAGGAACCCGTGGACCGGGCGGGGCGGGTAGGTGGGGGGCACGCCGTACACGCCCGCCCGGAGCCCCCTGCGGCCCGCCAGGTCCCATAGGGCCGGGTGTCGTATCCTCGTGCCGTCGACTATGTAGTAGCCGTACTCGCCCGGCCTCCGGTGCCTGAACCCGTAGACCCCCAGCTCGCCCGGCGTCCTCCCCGTGAACATGGCCATCCAGGCCGGCACCGTTATCGGCGGGTGGCAGCTCCTCAGCCGGTAGCGCCTCGCATCCCCCAGCAGCTGGCGGAGGTAGCTGAACCCGCCCCCGTCCATCCCCTCGTAGAGGACCCTCGGGGGCATCGAGTCGAGCCCCAGGAGGAATAGGCGGCGCGGCACCCCTCCCGCATCCCTCACCTCTCGTCCCCGGGCACGAAGGGGTCCGGGTGCCTTAGGACCACCTCCGCCACCTCCGGCCTCATCATGTACTCCGGCGGCCTCTCGCCCCTCCGGAGCATCTCCCGCAGCCTGGTGCCGCTGATCCTCACCCTGTACTCCTCGCCGTGGGGGCATATCTTCTCGTTGACCACCTGGCCGCACTTTCTGCAGTAGAACGCCTCCCTGACGAAGAGGGGGGTTATCCCTAGGTCCGGGAACTCCCTGAACAGCTCCCATGCCTCGTAGGGGCCGTAGTAGCTCCCGACCCCCGCGTGGTCCCTCCCCACTATGAAGTGGGTTGCGCCGAAGTTCTTCCTCACTATCGCGTGGTGCACCGCCTCCCGCGGCCCCGCGTACCTCATCTCCATCCTGAGCACGCTGAATACAACACTCTCCCTGGGGAAGTAGTTCTCCAGCAACACCCTGTAGGCCTCAACTATCACCTCGTCCCTGTAGTCGCCGGGCTTCTTCCAGCCCACCAGAGGGCTCACAAACAGCCCGTCGGCGAAGGTGAGCGCGGCCTTCTGCACATGCTCGTGGCCTAGATGGGGCACGTTGCGCGTCTGGAAAGCCGCTATAGTCCTCCAGCCCTTGGCCTCGAAGAGCACACGCGTCTCCCGGGGCCAGAGCCTCACCCTCTCAAAAGGCTCCGGCGGGTCCCGGAGGAGGAGGATAGGCCCGCCCACGAACAGCTCCTTCCTCCTCATAAGCCTGGCAACGCCCGGGTGCCCCGGGTCAGTGGTCTTAAACACGTTGAGGGCATGCTCCCTCCGGTCCCAGCCATAGATCTCCTCAACCCGGAGCACCGCCAGCGGCTCACCACGGTAGAAGAGGGCAACCTCATCACCCTCCCTAACCCCCGCCAGCTCGCCCGGAGAAGCATCAAGCACAATCGGGATAGTCCACGGCACATCACTGCTAAGCCTCATATCATGCAGCACCGAGAGGTAATCCTCCTGCACCATGAAGCCATCCAACGGGCTATAAACCCCATGCGCGATATTAGCGGCATCCGCAGCCAAGCCCCCGCCAACCTCCAGCCTGGGCATCTCCAGAGCCTCCCGCAGCAGCCTCTCCCTCGACCCACCCCGGGCAACCCTGTCCACAAGCCTACCCCCATGAGGACGCGAGACCACACCACACCACCCCGCCAATAGGAGGGCTACAGGTAGCCAAGCCTCCGAAGCCTCTCGAGAATAGCCTTCTTCTCCTCCTCACCAACCTCCCCGCTCCTCAGCCTCTCCTCCTCCATCTCCGCCACAACCTCCCGCAGCACATACGTCACAAACTGGGACACACTGGTGAACCCCGTCCCCTCGATAAGCCTCTGGATCCGCTCGTAGAGGGAGACCGGTATAGAGACAGTAGTGTACCTCCCCCTCCTGCCGCCAGAGCCGCCGGAGGCCAAGACCCCAAACCCCGCAGCCCCGGGGAGGACGAGGCATTAATTAAATATCATTAAAGACGCCCCGGGGCCACGAGAACGCCACCACCCCCGCCGGACAGCCCCCGCAGGGCAGCAGCGGTAGCAGCAAGGGAAGCCGCACAGCAACGCCGGCAGCAACAGCCGCGGCAAGACCGCTGTCCGGGGGCACTAGCCCCCGGGGTACTCGAAGTTCGTCTCCGCCCCGCGCAGCGGCGGGCACCTCTGGTCCTTCTCGCTGAGCAGGACGCCCTCCTTTATGGGCCAGTCCACGCCTATGTCCGGATCGTCCCACTTGATGCAGCGCTCGTGCTCGGGGCTGTACTCCTTGGTCACCAGGTATAGTACCAGGGTGTCGTCCTCGAGCGCCTGGAACCCGTGGGCGAAGCCTGGGGGCACCCAGAGCAGCCTGGGCTCGTTGGCGGCCAGCTCGACAGCCACGTACCTCCCATACCACGGGCTCCCCCTCCTGATATCCACTGCAACGTCCAGGATCCTGCCCCGGAGGACCGTGACCAGCTTACCCTGCTCCATCGGCCTGAGCTGGTAGTGCAGCCCCCTGACGACGCCCCTCCTCGACTTGCTCAGGTTCACCTGGACGAAGTCGTAGGGGATCCCCTCGGAGAGGAATGGGGTCCTCTTGTAGAGCTCCGCGAAGAAGCCCCTCTCATCGGGGAAGACCACGGGCTCGACCAGTACCACGTCGGGGATCCCGAGCCGCTTGAAGGACTTGAACGGCAAGGCATACACCACCAGAACGGCTCGGGGTTCCCGGAGGATTTAAGTTGGGGGCTGGCCCGTCTCGCCGCGAAGCTCTCTCTTGAATAGGCTGAGCGCGTGGCCTAGGTCGTTGAGCCTTAGCCCCAGCATTCTTGAGGCCTTGGAGGAGTCAAGGCTGCTATCCCTGGGCCTTGGAGCCTTGAAGTCCACGCTATCCATCGAGGCGGGCTCTATGAGCCCCTCGTCTAGGCCGAAGGCTCTGGCTACTGCGACGGCGAAGTCGTACCTGCTCATCCGGGGGCCGGCCACGTGTAGTATCCCCTCGTAGTCGGCTTCGACCGCCAGCATTGCGAGGGCCTCGCCTAGGAGGGTGTTGAGCGTGGGGGAGAGCCACTGGTCTGTGAAGGCTCTCACCCGCTCTCCTCGCATGAGCTTCTCGACCACAACCTTGCCGAAGTTGGGCCTCCCCGGGCCCACGCCGTAGACCGCTGAGGTCCTGGCCACTACGCCCCCGAGGGCTAGCGCCGCCTCCTCTCCTAGGAGCTTGGTGAGCCCGTAGAAGTTGACGGGGGAGGGCGTGTCTTCCTCCCTGTAGAGCCCCCTCGCCCCGTCGAAGACGTAGTCCGTCGAGAGGTAGACTATCCTGGCTCCGAGCCTGTAGGCCTCCCTGAGGAGCTCCCTAGTCGCCTCAACGTTCACCCTGTAGCAGGCGCTTCTATCCTCCTCGCAGAGGTCGACGTTTCCCATAGCGGCGGTGTGCACCACGGCGTCGGGCTTGTACTCCCTCACGAGCCCGCGGGCGTCCCGGGTGAGGTCCCTCCTAATGGTCTCCACACCCTTAACTCTGACGGGATGCTGGTTATAGACTCCGACCACCTCGACCCCCCTGCGGGCGAGGGAGAGGGCGGCCTTGTAGCCCGGGGAGGAGCTGACCCCCGTGACCAGGGCTACCACTTTAGCAGCACCTCCGGGTTCCTGGAGAGTAGCTCCCTATACCACTGAACCGTTATCCAGCGGGGCTCGGGCTTCAGCTTCCCCGTGAGGAGCTCGTGGTATACCTGCTTGACTCCATCCTCCACTGTGTAGAGTGGCTGGAAGCCGAGTAGCCTCCTAGCCCTCCCGAACTTGACCCTGTAACTCCTCCTGTCAACCTCGCCCCGGAAGACTATCTCGCCCCCGACTATCCCGCGCACTATCCTAGCTATCTCGATTATCCTGTAGTTCTGCTCGTCCGAGCCGATGTTGATTACCTGGCCCTTGAGGGGGTCTGGGTCCCTCTCCACGGCCTCCAGCACCCTCTCCACGGCCCTAGCCACGTCTAGGACGTGTACTAGGGGTCTCTCCTGCATCCCGTCGCCCTCGACGTATATCCTCCCCTCCCGGTAGGCTGAGAGGGTCATAGCGTTGACTACGAGGTCGAACCTCATCCTCCTCGATGGCCCGTAGACTGTAGCTAGCCTGAGGGCCACGGGGGTGAACCCTTCGCTGGCGAGGGGGAGAACGGCCCTCTCCGCTAGGAGGTTGGCCCTGGCGTAGACTGTCAGCGGCCTGGGCTCCGCGGCCTCGTCGACGGGCCCCTCCTGCCTCCCGTAGACGCTGCAGCTGGAGAATAGGACATAGCAGGGGACCCCCCTCTCCCTCGCCATGGATGCCATCCTAGCCCTGCCCCTGTAGTTTATGGAGAGCGTGAGCTCGGGGTTGAGGTCCCCCGCGGGGTCGTTAGGTATGGCGGCCATGTCCACCACGCAGTCGACCCCGCTGAGAACCTGGGGGTCTACGCTCCTCACGTCGGCCTCTACAAGCTCGAACCCCCTCTCACCTAGCACGTGCTCTACGACATCCCTCCCAAAGATTAGCTTGTCGACGCATCTGACCTCGTAGCCCCTCCTGAGGAGGTATGGGGTGAGCGTTGTGCCTATGTAGCCCGCGCAACCCGTGATTAGGACCCTCACCAAGCCACCCCTCCAGCCGACGTCACCGCGCATACTCCAGTATCGGCGCTATATCTCGACCCGGCTGTAATTCGATATCGCCAGCCTGATCTCCCCGTGTATCTCCCTGGAGGCCCTCACGATGGAGCCCTGGCCCACAACGCTGTCAACGAGCCTAAGCCTTTTGACGTCTATGACGCTGTCGCTCATTATGAGCGACCTCGATATGGAGCCCGAGAGCACCCTGGACCCGCTCTCTATGGACACGTAGTGCTCGACCGCAGCCTCCCCGCCTATGCGGGCCCCCCGGCCTATGTAGGCCGGCCCGTAGACCCTCCCCTCGACTACGGCGCCCTCCTCCACTATAACCCTCCCCACGACCTCCCCCGCGACCTCCCCGTCAATCCTGGGCTTGGACTCGTCCAGGAGGAGGTATATCGCCTCGAGGAGCCCCTCGGGGGTCCCGACGTCCTTCCACCAGCCGTTTACTACGTCGTAGTCGACCCTGTACCCGTTGTCTATGAACCACTGTATCAGGTCCGTGACCTCGTACTCACCCCTCCACGAAGGCTTGAGGGCCGTGAAGGCCCTCTCCACCAGGTCGGGGTCCCTGAAGAAGTAGACCCCTATCAGGGCGAGGTTTGAGGGGGGCTCCCTCGGCTTCTCCACCAGCCGCACGACCCTGCCGTCCCTGACGACCGCGACGCCGAACCTCCCGGGATCCCTGACCCTGGAGAGGAGTATGAGCACGTCCGGCTCCTCCTCCAGGAACCTCTCCAGGAACCCCCGTACCCCCCCGGCGAGTATGTTGTCACCAAGGTAGACAACGAAGGGCCCATCCACGAAGCCCTCCTCGACGGCCAGGTGTATAGCGTGCGCTATCCCAAGCCTCTCCCCCTGCCTTATGTACGTGAACCTGGCCCCATACCTAGACCCATCACCCAGGTAGCCCGTGATCAAGTGGCCCAGGTAGCCGACCACAACACCAACATCCCTAACCCCAGCCTCCACCAGGTGCCCGATGGGGTACTCAATCATAGCCCTACCCAGCAGGGGCACCAAATGCTTAGGCATGGCGAGGGTCAGCGGCCTAAGCCGCGTGCCCTCGCCGCCCGCAAGAACCAGGCCCCTAACGCCGCCGCCCAACGCTGAGCCCCCGGGGGAGGCAGGGCGGCGGGCAGGGTATAAACGGGGGCCGTGAGCCGGCTACCTTCTCCCCAGGAGCCTCCCCATAATGTACCTGAGCGCCTTCCTCGGGTTCGTCAAGCCCCTGACGATCCTTCGGGCCATCTCCTCCCTCCTCATCCTCCTGACTAGCCTCTCCCTCTCCCCGGGGAGAGCACGAAGGCAGTGGCCCTCCTGATCCTCTCCTCACCGGGCTCCAGGCCTATGGACGAGGCTATCCTCCTGACGTGAGCCTCCGGGCCGGCTATGAAGTCCTCGTAGCGAACGTCCAGTCTTCTGAGGCCCGGGTGCTCCCTGAAGAACTCCTCAACCCTCTCATAGCACACCCTGGCCAGCCAGACCCCCTCTCTATGCTCATCCCATCCCTCCTCTTGAGGGAGCGCGCTATAGCCTCCCAGTCGCGGTGGCACACTATGAAGTAGGGGTTCTCGAGGTGGGGGAGGTACAGCTCCACGGTGAGGGAGGTCCTGGGATCCTTCCAGCCCCACACCTCGTGCCTCCTCCTCTCCTCCTCCGCGAGCGGCCTTATCCTATCGTAGAAGCGTGGGGCGACCGCCAGGATCGCCTCCCGGGCCGGGGGGTTGTCCCAGCTCCCACCGGCCGCCCTCAGGATCTCCTCGTTCAACTCGACGAAGTCAAGGTCCTCGAAGTGGCCTAGAGGGTTGGACCAGTGGGCCCCGAGGAGCCTCTCGCCCATGTTAACCCCGAGTATGTGCAGAATCCCAGCTACCATCGAGGTTCCAGACCTACCCATCCCCAGAACAATTATTGTCTTCAATTCCTTCGCACCCAAACTAATCTTTAACTTACGTTCTTAGATAATATTCTACTCTCCTATTTTAGCGTTTTGATAGCTTGCTGGTAGATAAAATAAATTGTGAAGCTTGAATAAATTAAATTTTATATTGTGGATAAGCCTAATATAACAACGATTCTTTGATAAAGAACTAAGTACTTAAACCACGATTTTCTTTTCTATGAGACGTAATAAGCCTCCTGGCAGTAGCCACTTGGCCTTAGAACTTAATAGTCTAAGGATAAGCCTCCTAATAAGTGGAGCATCGCCAATATCTGGAATGTCTCTTGTTCTCCTCCCTAATATTATAGAGTAAAGCGCTATGTTCGACAAGTCAGCTGGTACATAGTTCTCTGGCTTCTTGGCCTTAAGAAAGACCCCAGGAGCCTGATGATCCTTTTCTAATTTTATAATGTTGAAATCAGCGAAGATCCTTTTCATGTCCTCAATTTCATATCTCCAGAAATCGTAAGGATAGGCATGATAAGGGAAACTTCTAGATCTAGTCGTGATATAAATGTATCCCCCACGTTTCAGCACACCCTTCATGTTATTTACTACAAGCCTCCAATCAACGACGTGCTCAAGCAACTCCGTACTAATCACCACGTCAAAAGATTCCGGGCCAAAGTATTCTAGGAGCCTTTCAGCAGGCAACACCAGGTCTACAAACTTACCGGGCTCTATATCCACTCCAATGTATTCTTTAGGTTGGAAATATTTCTCAATCAACGGACGCACACTTCCATTAACATATCTACTTCCAACCTCTAATACCTTTTTACCCTTAAACTCCTCTGCTCTCGCGTATTCAATAAAGAACTCTAGTACAGATACATGACACAAGACACCTATCTCCGCCCACTTCTGGTTCCAATCCTCAAACTATCTCAAGAGATATTTATAGTTATTCTTAATCTCGTTCCAGAATTTGTTTACCTCACAACCGGTTTCAGGCAGGTGTGGGACAATGTCGTGGAAAGCTATTATACCTCCTTTTTTAACTAGTGGAGAATACATTTCAAAATCCTTCTTAACACCCTCATAAGTATGATCCCCATCTATGAATAAGACGTCCAGTTTTCTCCCTCTGAGGATTCTTTTGACCTCCATTAGGGTCGCTTGCGAGTGTGAATCCCCTCTTAGGAGATATATTTTCTGATTGCCCCTAGCAAATGACCTGTAAAGTTTCTCTCTCCATGGTGGATAGCTGAAGCCGAAGCTATGGCCTTTGGATGCTCGGTTATCCCATGGTAAGTCTATGGATATGAGTGTGGCATCTTCATCCGCTACCTGGCTGAGCAGGAATAGTGTCCCCCCTCGCTCAGTGCCTATCTCCAGAATGATTTTAGGTCTTATTTTCTGCAGTATGCTCAGGAATTCTCGGATTTCCTCCTTTACTTGGGCAGGCCTTATGGTTAACGCGTTGATAAGGTCGATATCCGACAATTGGTGAGACTTTACTAGTGGTAGGCCAACAAATTCAAAGGCAAAGTCTATTAGGTCATCTAAGCTTACACCCTCCCTCAACAGCCTCCTATACTTGGCCGTAAAGTAGGCTGTAACGAAATTCCTGAGCAGCCAGCTCCTAATCAATAACCGTAAGCTTGATCCAAACAGTCTCAAGAAGATAGTCTTCATTACTCTCGGCAGAGTCAATTGGATAAAAAGAGGTATAAATGTATAGTAGTCCCCACAAGTCGTGCATATCTTACGGTAATGGAGCCTATGCTTCCTTAACACTTTTTTAAGTATCGCATAGTATTCATCAGGATAAGGGCCGTAGTCAATGAGTTTTCTTTTCTTCGGCTTTACACCTGTTGACCGATGATAAACGGGAAGTGGTAGCACATAACAGTTGAACCCCTCCCTTTGTAAGGTGAGGCAGTAATCCTCGGAATGGAATAAAGATGCCATCCGTTGCATGTATGTTCATCATACTTTAATCTCTGGAAAACTTTTCTCGGCACAATTATAAGCAGGGGATCTAGCGTTTGAACCTTCACAGGTTTTGATATTCTTATCTGACCAGCCGGTCGCGGTGGAACACCATGAATAGCATTAGTTATAACTCCACGAATATCACATCTTTTTCCAGCCACACCTGCAGCACCTAGCTTAGGCAAGTTCCGTAGAATTCTCTCCGCCTCCTCAATCCAAGTATTCCCCAATAATCTTACGTCTTGATGAACAAACATTAGATAGTCGCCACGTGCCCTTAAGCCTCCATAGTTGTAGGCATTAGCAGCTGAAGGAAAATCGCCTTTCCTGTTATCTAGTGCTATAAGCTCATAATCTGCACTTTGATTCTTCAAACTCTCTAATAACCACTCGTTTAGTATCCTTACATCATTGTAAACTACGATCACCGAGATCATTTATCTAATACCTCCCTTAACCCTCCTGTAAACACTTAGTAATTGCTTTCCTACGTTATTCCATGAATATTTACTTAAGACTGCTTTAATAACCTTATATGGTGCCCGTCTGTTTATTTGAAGAGCATTTATTATTCCAGAGGCTAGGGCTTCTGGATCATTAGGTTTAACTAGTATTTTCGGCTCATACTTGTATAGAAGATGTCTGATGCTTGGCAGATCATAGCCTACTATAGGCTTGCCTGAAGCAATATAGTCGAGAAGCTTGTTGGAGGGTAGGAACTCGAACTGAGTACCGGCTCTGTGGGGTATTACGAGAACGTCGGATAGGTAGAGGTAATAGTATATTTTTCTCCGGGGAATATTTTCGAGAACTATGAGGTCTTGATCACTTATGCCGGTTCTGCCCGCTATATTAAGTGCTTGTACTCTGTTTGGAACTATGAGTAGCAGTTTTATGTTTTCTATGCGGTGCTTAGCTATTTTGAAAGCCTTCAGTAAATCGTGAAACCCATGGAAATACGATACTGTTCCCACATAGGCAACCACATGCTCATCTTTTATGCCAAGCATGTTCCTCATTTGATTAGCGAGATCCTCATCATAACTAGGGATATCATTAATGTCTATACCATCTGGAACCACAAATATCTTGTCACCTGGCAGTCCATACCTGCGTATAAGATATTGCTTAAGGGGCTCCGAGGGAACAGTGAAGGCTTCTATGTATTTATCTCTCACGCGCATTACCTCAATTATCCTAGACAGGTTAACTAAGAGCCAGCCTGCAAGAGAAATGGATGGGCTTTGGGATTGGAGCTCGAAAAGCCCGTGAAGGTCTACAATTATGGGGGCTCCATTATATTTATGAATACCTACCGCTAAGGGTAAGGTGAGAATCCAATGAGCATGAATTACGTCAGCGTCACGTATTTCCTTATTTATCATGATACGTGTTAAACCAATATCAAAGAAATGCCTCGACATAATGCTTGAATAATTTATGGATAGTAATGTTAATGCTCTTAGGAATCTAATCTTAACCCACTCTAAATTATGTAGTTGGGATAACTCTTTGTTTATGAACGCTGAGGCAAGATATATTTTCTCCATATTGGGGGCAATACTCTTTATAAGCCCTGTAATCCTTATAGTCGTGCCTTCACGTATCCTTAGATCATTTGGTGCTATTATAAGAGGCTTCATTTCCCTAAGTACCTCAATTTTTAAACTAAGGAATATTTAACAGCTTTCTTATTTCTCGATTCGTTTCCTTGACACTTCTTCCTTCAGTAGATACGTAAAAAGTGTTTTCCACGTGTTTACTCCATAGGGTAAATACTTTCTCTTGCACCTTGAGGTAAGAGGGTGCTTCTGGAGGAGTATTTCTAGCCTTCCAGCGGTACGGCAGGGATTGAGCATTGCACACTAATATGATCGTTGTTGAGTCGATGTAGAGAAGTCTGAGTAAAACATGCATAGCCCTCATTAAGAATTTCTTATTTAATCTAAGTATTAATTTCGCATGAACATAATCCACAAGAATTCCAGGCAAATACTCCTCAATAAGAATGTATTTGTAAAACTTAGAAGGTATTCTAACTCTAAATAAGGCTAAAAGAGGAAGAATAAAGACATTAATTACTAGGTCCAGTACAACCAGCAACCGATGAATAAAATAGAGACCTATTCTACTAATATTCATTCTTCTAAATATTCGCAGTAAGTTATTTGTAAAAACAAAATATGTTTTCAAATAAGTAAACTTTGATCTTTGACCTCTTTTCTTTAAATATGCTTCTAAATATTTTGCCTGTGTAGTTTTGCCAGCCCCAACATGGCCAACAAACACAATTATATGCCTCCTCGGCAAGGCTAGCTTTCCCCTTTTTAGCGAGGTATATGCCTACATCAGCCCTCTCACTAAGATTCCTCTATCTTTTGCCCTTTTAGAACAAATACAACGTATCAATATGGGTCCGTGTTTTTCTTCCGACGCATCCACTAATCTTGTAGATAGATTATATGTTTTTCTAGAATCTTTTTCTGAGTTCGGCATTTCCCCTCCTTAGGGCTTCATTAAAGTATAATTTTCTAAGCTCGTTTGAGACGATTCTTTGTTAGAAGATCAGACAGCTTAGAAAATACTCCTAGAATCAAGCTCCTTAAGTCCAATAACTGTAGCCGTAGCAGCTATTAATAGCATTTTCTTATATTCCATGGCTCAACACAAAGTTCGTCATATAATGGCTATGACGAACTCTCATCTTAAACCTTACTATGCCTTTAAGCCATTGCAGGTTCGCTCTTATTCAAAGCATTATATACCTCGTCTTTCCTAAACACCAGAAGGCTTCTACCTGTTGAACACGCTATGAAGTCCTCTCCCACACTCACCTGCATATAGTGGTTAAAATGCTCATCAAACCCCTCAACATATAGGGGATACCATGTTTTCAAATCTTTAGAGACAACTATCGCCTGAGGAGTGCCTAGAGCAGCTACCCATAAACCATTGCTTAGCAGCTTCAAATCACTCATCTGGGCAAGCTTAACTCTCTCATTAATCCATTTAAGAAATATGAACCTCCACCTCTTCTTGCTAGGATAATATATCCCTACACCACCCCTCGCAATCCCGCTATCCATACCGAACACGATTGTATCCTTCAAAGGAACGATGGGGACGAACTGCCAGGGACCCCTGTAGAGAGGGCGCCAGTTCTCCCCGCCATTAGCTGAGACAGCAACTCTCAATAAATTCCCATCCCCGAGCGTGGCTACTAGCCAGCCTCTAAACGGATCATACACTACGCTGTGAAAGTGCTTAGAGCCTTTATCGAGATCCCTATTAGTGATCAATAGCCGAGAGCTCTCGTAATCCCTATCCAGCTCAAATATTCCCGTAGGGCTCTCTCCATACTCCTGGACATAGACGTGTCCATTCGCTCTAGTTGCATGCCAGAAGATGTTAACCGGCAGGTGAGCCCTAAGGACACTTTTAACCTCACCACCCCTTAAGGCGTAGAGCTTATTATCTACTGAGAACAGGAGGGAATCTCTCCATGCATCCAGTACAAAGCCTCTAGAACCCTTTAGAGCTGCAAGCTTGTCCTCAACCTCCAGTTCACGGTTGAAAGAAGCCAGGGAGAGCCTACCATCTGACTCCTTTAATAGAGCATATACACGGCCCCCAGAAACTGCGACGCTTAAAACGGGTAGCGTCACAACTTTCATACTATCACCCTTTAACCTTAAACGATATCAAGTAAAGCTTGCTTCCCGCCCTCTTCTTATAAATATTAAAGAGTATTTTCATTAACGTAATATTGTACATTGTTAGCGTTTTACCTTTCTCTAAGTTTATCTGCCTAGAGAGTGCCTCGCCTTCAGAAGGCCTGGAACCCACGGCTCGATCCCTGGGCTGTGAAAAACGTAGGTATAGTTGCCGTCAGTATTATAGGTATTAGTCTGGTCTGCCGGCCTCATTATCCCACACATTTATATAGTAAACACTTTCATCAGCTCTCGCTTAATTCTTTCGTTATTAAACTTCCTCGTGACAGACTCCCTCAGCTTAAACCCCATATCGACTAGCTGCTCCTTGGAGAAGGATAAAACGTGTTCGATACGGTCCACTAGCTCGCCTGCATCGCCTGGCGTGAAGAGCATTCTCTCGGCGGGTGTACCCTCAACTATCTCGGGGACCCCGCCCACCCTCGAAGCTATTGGTATCGTCCCGGCCAGCATGGATTCGAGGACAGCGTATGGCGAGGGCTCCTCGACTACTGATGGGAAGAGGAGGGCGTAGCTCTCTCCGTGAAGCCTTACAATATCTTCATGCTTCAGGTAGCCTAGCACCCTATATGCTTCATTAAACCTTCTGTTCAGCTTCTCGACGAGGAGCCTGCTTGAATCCCTGAATCTCCCGGCTAGCAGGAATTCTACATTGGGATAATGCTCCAGGATTTTCCGGGAAGCGCCCAGGAGAACATGGAACCCCTTAATGTAGCTGTCACCGCCTAGATATAGGAAGGCGGGGTCTCCAAGCCTCTTCTCCGTTGGGGGGACGTCTGGGAGGGGGTTGTATACGACCCTGATCCTGCCCCTAAGCTCTGGCGCTATCTCAGCCACTATTTCCGCCTGCCTCCTTGAGACGCATACGACTGCATCCGCCTGTCTAACCCACAGCCTGTAAAGACCTATGAGAGGGGTCGCCAGGGATCCCAGGACAGCCCTCCCAACGCTGCCATGCTCGTAAACCTCGTACCGGGCCTCGTAGCTGACACCATTCAAAACACTACCGTGGCGGCCTGCCGGTATGACGGAGTTGTAGGAGAAGGGCTGGTAGTCGTGGAGGTGAACAACCACCTTCTTCCCAAGCCTCTTAGCAATAGGTATTAGAGGATAACCACAGGGGGAGTATGATGGAATATACAATATATCGAATTTTTTTATAAGCTTCTCATATTTATGCCTTACCACAGGATTAGTAAGTCTTAGTAACAACTTTACCTTATTTGAAGCTCTAAGCATAGGATCCACAATGAATTCAACGTTTCTTATCTTAGCCGATTTCTCAGTGCCAATAACAACAGTTATATTAAAGTCTCTATTCCTTGCTAGAATCCTAGTTATAAGATAAGTGGCTAGAGGACCTCCGCTACCCTTAGGCCAAAAGGGCTCTGAGATAATAAGTATTTTCAACTTGGACTTTTCACTAAATACGCTGTCTTAGTTTAATAAACTGGAATTTTTATTTCCGAACAACGCTGTGACACAAAACATTTCATCTACGCCAGACTCTGAATTTATAAGGTACAAGATAACCTAGAAGTAGCCCTAGTCTTAAAGCTGTATTATTAGCTAAATGTTTTACATCATGAGTAATTAAAGCGGTTAAGACCCCTCCTAATAATCTAGCAACAACTTCCTCAAGCATATGTCTTTTCTTGATTCCTACAAGTCTAGCCCCTGCACCTTCCCAAAGACCTTGTCTAAAATAACGGCTTATACCTGCTCCATATTTTAGCTCCTTTAGATGAATACAACAGGGTTTAAAAAGCTCTATCCATAGGTATCCCTTAGATAATATATGTTGTGCAAGGCTGAAGGTCTCAAGTGCTGAAAGATCATGTCGTGGTTTCCAATCTATAACTGTCTCCCTCCGTATAAGAACAGCAAAAGCATGTCCTCTAGTAGTTAATATAGAGCAACTTCCAAGCAATCTGTTCAAGTACTCTTCACAATGTAATATTAAACTACAATTGTAGTTTAATATTACTATGCTAACTAGCACCACGTCCTTGCTTACACCTTTTTAACCCATCAATTTTCTATATAGTTGTAGATATTTCTTAGCAGTTATTTTTAACGAAAAATTTTCGATAACTCTTCTAAAGCCTTCTCTAGATAGTTTGCGTCTTAGGCTATCATCATGCAGTATTTCTAGAATCTTTTCAGCTAGTTCTTCCTCTGAGTTTACTAGTAGGCCAGCATTACCAACGGCTTCAGGGATGCTTGAAGCGTTATTTGCTACTACTGGCGTCCCTGAAGCCATAGCTTCTAAGAGTGTTAGGGAGCCAAAAGCTTCGGACAAGGATGTATGTACATAAACATCTGCAGCCCGATAATAATAATAGACCATAGTCACGTTGGGGCTCCATTTGAAATCAAATCTTACATATTTACTCACATTTAGCTTCTTAATCAGCTTGAGAATGAAACCCAAATACTTTCTATCTACTGTTCTCCCTTTAACTACCAGTAGAACATCTTTATCCTCACTAACCACATGTGGGAGGGCTTTGATGGCCATCTGGAGGTTTTTCTCAGGGCTTATCCGGGCGACCTATAATATAACCCTTTTATTCAATGGTATTGACAGTTTTTCTCTCGCTCTCTGCTTAGTGATATTGAAGGGGTTGAATATCATAGTATCTATGCCGTGATGTATAACTATCGGCGTGAACCCGAGCACTCTCCTAACAGTATAGGCGGCATGATTGCTTGCAACCACGAACGCATCAACTTTAGATCTTATTTCCTCTAATTCTTTAGGCGGATTAGCTAGATTTATTATATCTAGCGATCCATGAAGGAAGAAAAGCTTAGGTTTATCTACATTTAACAGTCTTTTCGTAAGAGGATTTTTTGAATCATTAAGATGGATTACATCAGATCCTCTACTAAGCCTACCTACTGGAATGTTACTGGTAATATTTTTGTCGTATTGCTGGGTATAAGGTAACCCGAAGCCCGTGAAAAGCGGTGTTAGCTTATTAAGTGCTTTAAAGTGGTAATAATACCCGCCCATAAAGTAGGAAAACATATTCGTTATGAGAGTAATTTTAACGTCCTCTCTACTCAAATAGTATGGTAAAGCCCAATTATATTGTATTAAAACACCTATTGTTTGGAAAAGAATCTTCAAGGGTTTCCCCATATCCCGATATATTTGTCGATGTTTAGAATTACACTAAATTCGTCTAGCTTATTCATGATGTTATGTGGTTCTACGTTGAAATTTCTTATAAACCAGTCTACATTACGTGGGTCCTTTGAGGCGCCTTTCAATCCTACCTTATCAACACCTATTATTGCTACCTTTTGCTGATAGTTGATTCTCCCATTACCTGCTGGTAGCGGAGCTGTGGAGCTTAGTGGTGCTGACAGTCTTGGATCGATCCATTTGGATGCTCTGTGGCCAAGGTATGGCTGTAGCTCTAGGGCTATATGCCAGCTGGTTCTGTCTGCCCAGCCAATATAGTTTCCATAAGTGTTAGCAGCCATTGTTGGATCCTGTATGCCGTAAAACGCAGCCGTGGAGATCAGGATTATGGAGGGTAATAGACTGAGTGGGCTTCTTGATACTTTCTTTACTACCATAGTTGCCAGCGGGATCATTAGTATGTATAGCCAGTAGAAGTACCTGCCGCCAAAAGTGGAGAGAGCGCGTAAGATATAGTTTACGGCTGTTCCGCTTAATCCTAGAAAACCTAACAGTTCCATGAAACTCCAAGAGTATTTCCAATGTTTAAATATTATTTTTGAAAGGAGAAGGAGTATGTATGAGGCTACTATGGAGGGAACAAAGGCCCAGGCTATGAAAAATGTTGATGTAGATGACGTGTACCAGGGTTTTGCTGTTCCATGGAAGGGGGAGAACGGTGTTCTCCCTATTAGTAAATCTATGAGTCTTGTCGTAGCACTTATTGTTGATCGTACAATCTCGTCAAGCATGTATAGGTATGTCCAATAAATGATGCTAATTGATACTAGTGTTGCTGAGAGCAATGCAATGTTTTTCTTAGAAACCCCCTCCCTTTCTATTAAGAAGAGGGGTAAAATGAATGCTAGAAACATCACAGTATAGGTTGCATGAGCAATTATTCCAGCAATCCATAATACTATTATAACTAGGAACAGTGTGTTTAAGCTCTGCCTAACCCTTATTTCCTTCACTAATACTGAGGCTGTTATCAGGAAAAGCACTATCGCATAAGCTTGGTGAACTACCTGGGTTAGAGCGATTGGGGGAGTTATAGATAGAAGCAGTATACCTACTAATGACTTAGAGTAATCATTACTTAAGTTCTTTATAACTAGGTAAGTGGAGATCATATAAGTGAGCCAGAGGCTAAATTTTAGGAGGAGATAGTATGCTTCAATGTTTTTTAAGTTGAGGCCTAGCAATACTGCTAGAATATATTCGAGGAAAGGTATTAGATGGAATGGCTGATAGTACGTGTTTTCCTGGTATTTGAACGGTATCCATCTCCCATCTCTATAGATGGCTTGGGCGAACCCAATGAAGCGTGCGTCATCACCTAGTGGAAGCGGGTGCTTTGTAGATGTCATGACTATTATGGGCGTTATAGCTGTAGAGAGGGCTACCAAGAGCAAAGACTTTGGATTATGCTGCATTGATCCTAGTATGAGTAAGAGAATGAGTGCGATCATAATCGCATGTAAATATGGATACAAGACTAAATTTAATTTGATGAAAAATATTGTTATAAAAATGTAAATTATAAAAATTGAATGCATTAGTCTGTTACTAGTTTTCGGGCTGAGACTAGGTTTTATGGGGGCGATCTCTGAAATCACCAATAGGGAGAACCAAGTAATGGTCAGGATAACTGTGTATAGAACTAGTGGTGTTTGGAGTAGTGATAATACCGACATGTCAGCTCTTAACAGCTAACACTAATAGGTTAGCCGCCCAGGTCTTGCTGATGCGCGCGATAGATGCATCTAGAAGCCTAACCAGGCGTATGAAGCCCTTTACCTGAGTTTTTGAGAAGACCTGTGGATATCCGGCTTCATACTTTACTCTAAATCCGTGATAAAAGAGCATCTTCCTAAGTGCATCTAGGGTGTAAAGCCTTAGGTGTCCAGATATAACCTGTGTTACACCAAGAGGGTACCTGTACCTAAACTCTTTAGATAAGTCAATGCCTAGGATAGGTTTTCCGAGAAGTAGTAGTAAACGATTATACCATGAAGCCATGTTCGGAGTTGTGATCAGTAAGTATCCCCCTCTTTTTAGGACTCTATAAGCTTCTCTAAGTGCATGATCTGGGTTTTCAAGATGTTCTATCACGTCAAGCATAAGGCATAGATCAAAAGTATTTTCTGGAAAAGGAAGATCATCTCTGCTTATGTCAAGCTTGAAAGTAATTATACCCTTTTTATTAGCTATACTTAATGCGTTTTCGTCTACATCGATACAATATATTTCACTTACTTTAAGCTTATTAGCAATAAGGATAGTTAAACTACCGTCGCCACAACCTATGTCTAAAAGCTTTGAGTCACGAGCCAGTCTTAACCGGCTAAGAATAGAGTTTATGGCTGATACTTTAGGGTTCATTTGCGACATGCTTGGCCGCCTCCTTCACAGATTCTATACTATTCATTCTTGGTTTAAATCCTAAGCTTTTCAGCTTCTCAATACTAAGCGCTATTCTTTTCACATCACCTGGCCATCCTACTCCATGGGCTATAGGCTTATGGATTATCTCTACATTACTTAGCCCCATAACTTTTATAATTACATTTACTACCTCGTCTACCGTGATCCAGTCCTCGTTTCCTATATTGTATACTTCAAAATAATCATTCATGTTTTTGAAGGTAAGCATTGTGGCCTCGATGGCATCTGTGATATAGATGTAGCTCCTAACCTGTGTTCCATCGCCTAAGACTTCTAGCCTTCTCGGATTTTTCCTTAGTTTCTGAATTATATCGTATATGATGCCGTGTCTAAGCCTAGGTCCTACGACATTTGCGTATCTAAGAACAACGGATTTTATCCCATATAGCTTACTATATGCATGTATTAGCGACTCGCATGCAGCTTTACTAGCCCCATAAACGGATACTGGTTTTATCGGTGCGTTTTCACTAACCGGTATTTTCTCAGGCTCACCATAGACGCTGCTAGAGGATGCAAAGACGAGCTTCCTAATATCTTTCTTCCTCATAGCTTCTAGGAGGTTAAAAGTGGCCACTACATTCTCATTGAAATGTATATCGGGGTTTGTAGTGCTCACGCGAACTTCAGGATTGGCAGCATAGTGGAAAACGACGTCAACCCCCTCTACGACCCTCATACTTGTCTCAGCATCCTTGAGGTCTCCTCTAATTATTTCCAACATAGGATTGTCTCTATGATGAGCTAGATTACTATACCTGCCCGAGCTAAAATTATCGACTACTCTTACAGCCCACCCCTCTTTGAGGAGTCTATCAACTAAGTGGCTACCGATGAAGCCCGCACCACCAGTGATTAATGCTTTTCCCCTCATAAAATTGTCACCTAGCTATACAGTTTTTGAATGTATATTTTAGCGATCTCATCCCATGTAGGGACATTAGATCTAGGCTCATTAGCTACTTGTTTTAAGAATTCGCTTATTTTCATGGCTAAAACCTCACTATTGCTTTCTGGATCAATTATTAATGTTCTCCTTCTTTTATTAAAATTTGCTCCCCAAGGTTTTGCTATAACCACCGGTACTCCAATGGCATTGGCCTCATTCACACTCTGAGGATAAGATTCCTTTTCAGATAGCAATCCAAAGAAGTATGCTTGCGAAAGTATTTTGAGGTATTCCTCATATGGTTTAAAGTGTGAGATCACATAATTGATTCCTATATTATCTAAATATTTTTTAAGCTTTTCTCTATATGGGCCTTCACCAATAACCATAAAGCTAAGATCATATCCATATTTCTTATTAAGCATCAATATTATTTTAGCTAGCCTATGAATATTTTTATATTTCTCAATCCTACCTGCATAAAGAACATAATTGCTAGGTTTCCAATTGAGCCTTTTAACTTTCTCTTCAACCCCGTTTTCGATCGGTACAGCCGGCACCTGGAAATCTCTTGATATCAATGAAGCTTCTAATTGCGATACTGTATGAACCCTATATGCATCTCTTATTATCCTTCTAATTATTCTTCTCCATCCGATCCACAACATTCTCCTAATTACTGTATGACCTGTTCCATGATAATAAGGCGTTAAAATCAACTTGCAGTTTTTTCTTCGTCTCCAAATTTTCCATGCATAATATGTTAAAACACTATGTATGTTGTGAATATGAAGTACATCTATATCATCCAGCAGATTTTCCAACATTCTTTCAAACAAGGTCTTTTTTCTCGGTACATGATAAGCATTAGAGGGGCTCCATACAGGCCACCTAATTACATGTACATTATTGACATTATCTTCCTTAGGAATCTCTATATTGGGTTCTCCAGAGAACACAGCAACTTTATGCCCCCATCTAACCAGCCTCTCAGCGACAGACTTCACTACATACTCCACACCACCTATATGCGGATAGTATCTAGGAGTTATGTAGAGTATCTTCATGGGTTCTGGAACCCGCCCTTTTACTGTTTGGTCTGCTTTTCCCATGTTATCTCCTTTGTGTGTAGGTTTCTTATCATTGCTGCTGTGAGGTATAGTTGTGTTGTTATCCACGTCCTGTACGGCTTGTACGCTAGTAGCGCGGCGGCTAGGGCTAGTAGTATGATGGCTGAGGGGCTTTTGTGGGCGGCGGCTAGTGCTAGTAGTGCGGCGGCGGCTGGTAGTAGCCATGGGTTGGCTAGGTGTAGGTATGCCTCTACTGCTAGTATCCTCTTGAGCTGGCTTGGTGTTTTGTGGCTTGTTTTCAGGATTTTCTGGAAGTGTTGGGTTAGGTGTTGCGCTCTGCGGATCCTCCACCTGGTGTAGCCTTTTCTCGGCACTAGCTCTGTGCACCATACGTCTTCGGGTGTTATCGCCCTGCGGCCTTTGAGCGCTATTAGGGTTGCTGTGTGGCTGTCGTCTGCGCCGAGGTCTTCCGGGAATCCTCCTATCTCTTCTAGGAGGCTCTTCCTGTAGGCTGCTAGCTCCCCGTGGAATATTGGTGTTGAGTGGGCTTTGCTCTCTGCGAGCCTTACCTGGTTGTAGAGGCTCCTGTAGGCCTCCTCGACGCCCCCGGGGCCCTGGCCCGCCGGCTTCTTGAGGCAGGAGACGGCGCCCACGGTGGGGTCTGCCAGGTAGGCTACGGCCCTCCTTACCGTGTCTCTCTGGGGCCAGAACGAGTCTGCGTCGGTTAGGATTACGACCTCGGCGTCTGGCGGGATGTGTTTTAGCGCTGTGTTTAGCGCGTGCGCCTTGCCTCTCCTGGCGGGCTCCTCTACGAGCCTGACCTTTAGGTCTGGGTGCTTGGAGGCCCACCTTCTAGCCTTCTCCGGGGTGCCGTCGGTGCTGGCTGAGTCCACTACCACTACTTCGAGCTTTTCGCGGGGGTAGTCCTGCCTGTAGATGTCGTCGAGCTTACGCTCTATGAGGTCTGCCTCGTTGTAGGTCGGCACTACCACTACCACCCTGGGCGTGTACCCGGGGTCCCTCCTCAGCCCCCAGGGCCTGCGGAGCCAGGCCCTCCTGAGGTACAAGTAGTAGGCTAGGGGCACCCCGAAGTGTATGGCTGCGAGGGCTGCCCCGGCGGCTTCTAGCAGGGCTGTGTCCACTGCTGGCGTGTCTGGCACTGTTTCCTGCATGTCGTAGTCCGTGCTGCCGTGTTATGCTCGTCTGTGTGGGGCTCGGCGGCTTCTAGCAGGGCTGTGTCCGCTGCCCCGGTGCCTGCCGTCTCTGGGCTGTGGGCCTTCACGGCTCCCGGGGGGCTCTAGCCGTATATCCTGTATATCGGCGGGTTGTTGAGGTAGGATAGTCCTAGTATGAGTAGCTTGCTGGCGTTGTGGAGTAGCCTGTGGAGGTCCTGGGCCGCCTTCTTCATGGCTATGAGTGCTCCGTAGAGGAGGGCTTGGCCCCGGGTGGTTGCGAGCTCTATTCTCAGGAAGGCCTGCTTCAGGATGGATGCTAGGGTGGGGGATTTTATTCTCGGGAGGCGGCGGGCGAGGAGCATGAGCGCCCTGGTCTCGGGGGGTAGGGCGTGCCAGGTGTGGTTGAGTATTGCTTTCCGGATGTACTTCTGGATGAGGGGCCCCGTGATCCTCTCTGGGAGGAGTATCCTGGCTACCGCTTCCCTCGCCTTCTCGAGGGCCCGGCTACCGGGGCCCTGGTCTAGGCGGCTCGCCAGCTCCGCGAGTAGCGGCACTCCCGGGGCCCCTCCGGCCTGTGCGGGCGGCGTGGGGCGGCGGGGGTTAAAAGCCTCCCTCCCGGGGCCTGGTGCCCTTCTCTCCTGCGGGGTTCTGGGCGGGCTTGAGCCTCTCCAGGCTTGTGCGCGGGGGGCTTTGGCTCTACGCCTCTAGGCTGGTTAACGCTCTCGGCGGCTTCCTCTACTGGCTCGTGGTCTCGAGGCTCGCCGGCCCCGGGCTCCTGGGCAGGGCCTCGGCCGTGGTTGGGCTCGCCGGCCTCGTCTCGGGGGCTGCGGGGCTCGGTGCGGGCGCCGGGCTCCAGCACCGGCTGGGCAGGTGCCTGGGGGCTGGGGACGAGGCCTGCCTCCGGAGGGTCTTCTGGTCGACGCTCTACGCTATGGCCCTGGTCTACCTGGCCGCCGGCTCCGCCCTGGCCCTCCTGGGGCTCGCGGGCCGGGGGCTGGGGGGCCTCGGGCCCCGGATGCTCCTCCTCTCCGGCGCCCTGGCGGCGCTGGGCGTGGCCGGGGTGGTGGAGGCTGCCCTGCTCGCCCTCCTCCGCAGCGACCTGGTCCTCGCCTCCAGGCTGCTGGGCAACCTCTCCAAGCTGGCCCTGGGCGCGGGGCTCGTGGCCCTCGGGGCCGGGCTCCCCGGGGTCGTGGCGGGCTACGCCCTCCTCCCCGCCGCGGTGCTCCTGGTGGGGCTCCCCTACCTGGCTAGGCGCTACGGGGCCTGGATCGGCCTGGACGCGGCCGCGGTGGCGGGGGTCCTGGCCGCCGGCCTGGCCTCCTGGGCCCCGGGCGTCGTGGTCCTCGCCGGCCAGTGGCTGGGCGTGCTACTCGTCTACGGGAGCAGCGGGGCCGTGGAGACGGGCTACTACTACGTGGCCTTCGCCGCCGCGGGCCTCGCTACGGGGCTCGGTATGAGCGTGCTGAGCCTCCTCCTCCCGGTGCTCAGCGGCATGGCCGGGGGGAGGGGTGGGGCCGCCTGGAGGGCCCTGAGGGTGAGCCTGGCCGTCACCGCCCCCGTGGCGTTCTACGCCGCCGCCTACCCCGGGCTGGTCCTGGGCCTCCTGGGCAGGGGCTACGCCTCCGCCTCGGCTGAGCTGGCCGTCCTCCTCACGGGCTTCCTGCCGGACGCGGTCAACGCGACCGTGTCGAGCCTGGCCTACGCCCATGGGAGGTACCGCCTGGTGCTCGCCCAGGGCCTCGCCGCCAGCCTGCCCAGGCTGCTCCTCTACCTCGTCCTCGTCCCCAGGCTCCACGGCCTCGGGGCGGCCGTGGCGTACGCCCTGGGCTCCTACGCCGGGCTGGCCTACAGCGCGGCCGTGGCCGGGGGCCTGGGCCTGCGGCTCGACTGGAGGCTGCTAGGCGGGGCTGCCGCCGTGCCCGCGGCGCTGGCTGCCCTGGCCAGGATCCTGGGGCTCCACTGGCTCGCGGGCGCCGCCCTCCTCGCGCTCAGCTACCCCGCCTACGGCCGGCTGGGGGTCCTGGAGCGCCGCGACCTCCGCGACCTGGCCCGGGGGCTGCTCGGGGAGAGGGCTGGGAGGCTCGCCAGGCCCCTCTCCCCCCTCATCGACGCGCTCTTCCAGTAGGCGGTTGAGCCTCTCGGCGAGCTCCTCCAGCCTCCTCTGGAGCCTCATCTCGGCCCTCTTAAGGTAGAGGGCCATCACTGCGAGGAGGAGGCTGGCGAGGCCCGTGGAGGAGAGCACCACCGCTGCCAGCCCCTTCACGTAGTGCTTGACCCCGTGGGCCAGGTACATGTAGGCGACCCAGCCCCCCAGCCCGAGCCCCGGGGCGAGGAGGAGGCCGCCTAGCAGGAATATGAGGAAGGCGGGGTTGTACCTCCACGCGAGCCGGACCATGTCCCTGGCTATGGACAGGCCGTGGAGGACCCGGAGCTTCTTCCTCCCAAGCCTCCTCCTGTACCTGATGGGGACCTCCGCTATCCTCCCCGTGGTGGAGGCCACGTGGGCGGCTATCTCGGACTCTATGCTGAACCCCTGCATCTCGAAGCCCAGCTCCCGGAGCCTCCTGGTCCGGGCCGCGTACATGCCGCTCAGCACGTCGCTAAGCCTGGTGCCGAAGAGGAGGTTGAAGAGCCTTGTGAGCAGCGCGTTCCCCACCCGGTAGACGAGGCTCTGCGCGCCCCGCTCGGGCACGCGGGCGCCTATCACTAGGTCGTAGCCGCCCTCGACCAGGACCCGGTAGAGGACGGGTATATACTCCGCGGGGTACGTGTAGTCCCCGTCCATGACGAGGACGTAGGGGGTTGAGACGTGGCGCAGCCCCGTCTTGACAGCCATAGCCTTCCCGCGGCCCTCCTGCCTCACCACCCTCACCCCGCGGGCCCTGGCTATCTCGACCGTCCCGTCCCTGCTGCCCCCGTCCACGACCAGGATGTTCTCCCTGGGGACGCCCGCCGAGACGACCTCGTCTATAACCCTGCCTATAGCCTCGGCCTCGTCGAGGACGGGTATCAGTACCGTCAGGCCCCTCATGCCGGCCCTCAAGACCCCTGCAAGCCCCCGCGGCCCCGGGAGAGGGAGCCTGGAGCCTCCAGGCCGCGCGGCTAGCACCTACGGTATGCGAGGGTTTAAGATGCTAGGTGCCGCGGGCCCCGGTGGGGCAGGGAGGCCCGGCGATGGCCGCCTACCAGGCAGCTGGGCTAGCCGTAGCAGTCTCGGCGGCGGTGCTCGCGGCGGCCACCTACCTGCTCATAGGCCCCGGGCCCCTCACGGCCCTCTGGCTGGGCCTGGCGGTGGTGGGCGCATCCATGTACCTCACCCCCGAGGCCTGCACCGGGGTGAGGGAGGCCCTCCTGCTCCTCGAGAACGCGTTCTCGAACATAGCCGGGCTCCTGGAGGCCCTCGGGGCCCGGGGGCCGAGCCTGTACCGGAGCAGCGGCGGCACGGTCTACATCTACGTCGGGGCGGCCGGCTGCCCCGGCCCCGGCGGGCCCCCGGCCACGCCGATAACGGTTTGCGGGGGGAGGCCGGTCCTGGTCCTCCGCTCGCCCGTCTCGGGGAGCATGGTGGAGGGCTTCACGGAGCCGTGCGCGGCGGTGGGGTACCTGCTCACAGACCTCCTAGGCCTAGCCGACTGGCTGGACTGCGTCGACCAGGGGGACAGGCTGGTGGTCGAGGTCCACGGGGAGCGCGTGGCGGCTCCGGCGAGCCTCGAGGACACCGTGGGGAGCATATACGGGGTGGTGGCCGCCTCCGCCGCAGCCCTGCTATGGGGGAGCGCCCTGCTGGAGGCCGACCGGAGGGCCGGGCCCCGGGCCAGGAGGATAGTCGTCGGGAGGCCCGAGGGGTAGAGCCTCATGGTGGATAGGAGCCGCCTAGCCAACACACTGCTCGCCATCATGGTGGCCCTAACCGTGTCCACGCTCTGGGCCCTGGGGGAGGAGAGGCTGGACGCATACATAGCGATGTACACGCTGGAGTACACCGTGGTCAAGGCTGTGCTCAGGCCTGCGAGGAGGGGTAGGGACTGGCTCCACGCCGCGCTCCTCGCAGCCTTCACCATAGCCGTGGGGTTCAGGGTGGCCGAGGTGCTCGGGCGGTGAGGAGGCGCGTACTCCCAGCCCTAGCCCTCCTGGCCCTGCTCGCCCTGGCGGCAGCCTGGGCCGCCAGGCCCCCTAGGCACGTGGACCCCTCCACCGCGAGGGGGGAGGGGCCCAGCCCCCTAGCCCTCCTGGCCCTCTACGCCAGGGTCGCGGAGGCAATCGGGTCAATGAACCTCTCGGCCGCCAGGGCGGGGCTGTCCCTCGCGGAGCAGGTCTACGCCCCGGCGGGCCTCCGCTACACCCTTGAGAGGCTTAACAGCCTGCTAGACAGGCTCGCCGCTCAGGTCAACGAGACGAGGAGCCTACTGGCGGAGGCCAGGAGGAGCATAGCAGTGTCGGACCCCGGTACGGCCGCCAAGCTGCTCGACAAGGCGAGGACGAGCCTCACGGGGGCCAGGGTGACCTACGACGAGCTAAGGGACGCGGCCAGGGAGCTGGAGAGGCACGGCATACCCGGCAGGGGGTTGGAGGAGATCCTGGCGCGTATAGGCGGTGCCCTGGAGAGGCTGGAGGCGGAGCTTAGGAGCCTCGAGAGGGAGGCCCAGGGGCTGGTGGAGCTGACACCCACCCGTGTAAACGTGACGGCCGAGCCGGCGAGCCTGGCCCCCGGCGGCATCCTCCACCTGGCGGGCTGCCTCGAGACGGCTGCAGGGGAGCCCCTGCCGGGTAGGAGGGTGCTAGTCCACCTAGGCCCTGAGACCCTGGAGGCCGTCACGGGCCCCGGGGGCTGCTACGCGCTGGAGACGAGGCTGGACATCTACATGCACAGCGTGCCGGTGTACGCCGAGTACACGCCCCAGGGCCCCGACAGGGGGCTCTACAGGTACTCGAGGTCGGCGACCATAACAGTCCACGTGGACTACGTGGAGCCTCCCCTCGAGGCGAGGCTTGCCAGGGACACCCTGGCCCCCGGGGAGAGCACCACGCTAGAGATAGAGACCATGAGGGGGCTTAGAGTGGTGGTCGAGACGCCGTTCACCGGCAGGCAGCTGCTAGGCCCAGTCGAGGGCCCGGCCAGGATCCAGGTGAGGGTCCCCCCGGACGCGGCCGAGGGAGCCTACACGGTGACTGTAAGGACGCTCCCCCAGGGCGCCATAGGCCCGGCGTCTGTCCAGCTAGCCCTCCGGGTCCGGAGGCTCACCCCGCACGTAGAGGTGAGGGCTCCAAGCCTGCTCCTCACCGGGCTGCCCGGCAGGCTGGAGGTGCTCACAGACACCGTTTCGAGGATAGTCGTCTCGAGCCCCGAGGCCGGGCTCAGCCTGGCCCTCCAGGGGAGGAGAGCGGATCTGGAGCTGAGAGTGCCCCACAGCTACCTAGGCACGGTGGCCAGCATCCACGTCCGCGTTGAGCCGCTCAGCCCCAGCTACAGGAGCGTGGACGAGGAGATCAGGGTCAGGGTGTACAACACGCCCGCGCTCGTAGCAGCCTCTTCACCGCTGGCTGCCGCGGCGGGCCTCCTGCTGAGGCGTGGACGCGGGAGAGGGGCGGGGAGGGGCGGGGCCGCTGGAGCGGCTGAGCCGGCGCCGCAGCAGCCCCCCGGGAGCGGCGGGGGGATACGGGGCCTCTACCACCGGCTCCTGGAGGCCCTGAGGAAGGCCACCGGGGTGGAGCCTAGGCCCAGCTACACGCTCAGGGAGTACCTGGCGAGGATCCGGGGGAGGCTCCCCCAGAGCATCTACAGGGCTGTGGAGGAGGTCTTCCTCGGGCTGGAGAGGATAGCCTACGGCCCCGGCGGCCCCAGGGGGCTGCTCGAGCAGCTGCGCAGGCGCATGGAGAGGCTCCTAGCAGCGCTCCACAGCCTCACAGCCGGGGGAGGAGAGCCGTGAGGAGGGCTGCCGCGGCGGGGCTGGCCCTCTCGCTGGCGCTGCTACTGCTGATCATAGCCCTGGTGCCCTCGACCGACGACTTCGCCCTAGACAACCCCTTCTGGAACGGCATGAGCAGGCTGGCGGCCCTGCTGGGGGCCAGGCCCGTCGCCGCCATGGACGCGGGGAGCCTCCCCGGGAACAGCCTGGTCCTCGTCATAGGCCCCAGCCGGCCCTTCACAGCCCAGGAGGCTAGAGCACTCAAAGCCTTCGTGGAGAGGGGCGGGGTGCTGGTCGTAGCCGACGACTTCGGCACGGCGAACACGCTGCTGGCCCTCATGGGGCTGAGGGTGAGGCTTAACGGCTCGCTGCTGGCAGACCCCCTCTTCATGCACCGCTCCCAGTACCTGCCGCTCGCCAGGGTCGCGGTGGGGGGCAGAGAGCTGAGAGTCTACCTAAACTACGGCACGTTCATCGAGGCCGCGGAGGGGAGGTGTATAGGCTACTCCACGCCATTCAGCTACATAGACGCCAACATGAACGGCCGCCACGACCCCGGGGAGCCCCACGGCCCCTTCTGCACGGTCCTCGAGGCGCGGCTGGGGCGGGGGAGGCTCTACCTGGTAGCGGACTCAAGCGTCTTCATAAACTCCATGCTGGGGCTGGGGGACAACCTGGAGCTCGCGAGGCTCCTGGCCGGGGGGAGGAGGGCCTATATAGTCGCGGACAAGTGGAGCCCAGGCCTCTACACGGCCGCGAGGAGGCTGCTGGCAGGCGCTGCGGCAGCGGCCCTCCAGACCTCGCTCCGCTACCCCCTGGCGGCGGCTCTGGGCCTGGCAGCCTACCAGGCGGGCAGGAGGCTCTGCAGGGCGGCCCGCCGGAGGGGGAGGAGCGCCGGCCCCGAGAGCGAGGTTGAAAGACTCCTGGCGCTCCACCCCGGCTGGGACCCGGATACGCTGAAGAGGCTTGCAGAGGAGATGCGTCATGCAGCCCAGCGCGGCCGCGAAGCTGGCCGAGGCCATCGAGGAGCTTAGGAGGTACATACTGGGCTACGAGGACCTCCTTAGGCTCCTGGCGGTCGCCCTGGTCAGCGGGGGCCACGTGCTGATAGAGGGGCCTCCAGGGGTCGGGAAGACGACGACGGCAAAGCTCTTCGCCCAGGTGATAGGGGGCGTGTTTAGAAGAGTCCAGATGACGCCCGACCTCCTGCCATCGGACATACTTGGCACCTACTTCTACGACCTCCGGAGAGGAGAGTGGGTGCTCCGGAAGGGCCCCATCTTCGCAAACGTCCTGTTCATCGACGAGCTCAGCCGGGCACCCCCAAGGACGCAGAGCGCGCTGCTGGAGGCGATGCAGGAGGGGCAGGTGACGATCGAGGGCGAGACGCTCAGGCTGCCGGAGCCCTTCATGGTCGTGGCCTCCCAGATGCCCGTCGGCTCTGAGGGGACCTACCCCTTAACCCCCGTGCTGAGGGACCGCTTCGCCTACTCCTACGCCTCGAGCTACCCCGACCCAAAGATGGAGGTGGAGCTGCTGTCGAGGATAGACGAGATAGACGAGGCTAGAGTGGGGAAGGTCCTGGAGCCCCGGGACGTGGCCGAGCTGAGGAGGGCCGCCCGCGGCGTGCACGTAGCCCCCTCGGTGAGGAAGTACATAGTCGATGTAGTAAACGCTGTGAGGAGGAGGGAGGAGGTGCTCCTAGGGCCCTCCCCGAGGGCGTCGATATGGCTCTACAAGGGTAGCAGGGCGCTGGCCCTCCTAGAGGGCATGGACTACGTGATCCCCGACCACGTGAAGCAGCTGGCACCCTACACGCTGCGCCACAGGATAGTCCTTAGGCCTGAGCGGGAGGCCGAGGGGGCGGATGCCTCAGCCATAGTGTCTAGGGTGCTCGAGGAGGTAGAGGTACCGAAGATTTGAGCGTGGAGCTCACCGAGCGGGGGGCGGGGCTGGCAGCGGTAGCCGCCGCCCTGGCCGCGCTGTACGCGGCTACGGGGGACCCTCTGCTAGCCCTAGCCCTGGCGCTGGCGGCTCTCCCCCTGGTCCTGGACCTCGCCTACCTGGCCCTGGGCCCGGGGAGGGCGTCCTGCAGCGCCGGGCCCCGGGTGGAGAGGAGGCTGTGGCCGTGGGAGAGGCCGGTGGTGGAGCTAGCAGTCGCCTGCAGCAGGGGCCGCGCCCGCCTCGACGAGGGGTCGCTGCCAGCCTGGCTCCATGTCCTGGAAACTGTGCCCGTGGACGGGGCCGGGGTGAGGGTGAGGGCTAGGCTCGCCCCAGCCCACTACGGGGTCTACAGGCTCCAGCGGCTGGTGGTGGTGTTCGAGGCTCCCCTAGGCCTCCTGAGGCTGAGGAGGGGGGTGGAGGCCCGGGTTGAGCTGAGGGTTCTACCCGAGACCCTCTACCGGGTCCTCGAGGCGCTGGGCCTCCTGGGCCTAGGGGGGCTAGGCGCCTGGCCCGGCGAGGGCCTCCCAGCCCCCTGGGCCCTGAGGAGCATGGGGGGCGAGTACTACGAGACCAGGGAGTACGTGCCCGGGGACCTGCCCAGGAGGATCGACTGGAAAGCCACCGCTAGGACGCAGAGGCTCATGGTGAGGGACTACAGGGAGGCCCCGGCAGGCGGCCTGGCGCTGGTGTTCGACACCAGGTGCAGGGGGCCCGCCACATGCGACGCTGTGGCCTCGGCAGCGCTCTCGGCCGCTGTGGCGGCGGTGAGGCAGGGGGAGCAGCCCCTACTAGCCTACGACTTCTCGCGGGGCAGGATAATAGCCCACTCTAGCCCAAGGGTCCTGCTAGCCTACCTGCTGGACCGTATACTGGAGAGCGAGGCCGCTGAGAGGCTGGAGCTCTACGAGTACGCCGAGCCCCTGACCAGCAGGGAGGTTCTCCAGGCGTTGAGGGGGCTGGCGGGGAGGGCGGGGGTGGTCCCGGCGGGGCCCCTGGAGGCTGTGGATGCCCTGGCTAGGCCTGGAAGAACCTTTATAGCCTCCATGGTTCTCCACATGGTCCGCGATACCCTAGACCTGGTGGACGCGCTTAGGCGGAGGGGCGTAGAGGTAGTAGTGGCTATGCCTGCGAAGCCCTGGCTTGACGCTGAGAGCCTCGAGGAGGCGTACAGGGTGTATAGGAGCGCCGAGCTGGTGGCGAGGAAGCTCCGCCGCATGGGTGTGGAGCTCCTGCCCTGGCGCAGCCGGGGGCACGGGGTGTAGCTGGTGCGCCTAGCCCTGGTCCCAGCGGCTATAGCCCTCCTGGCGGCTGTGCTGCTCCAGCCGGCGGCCGGGAGCCGTGGCGCGGTGGCTGCGCTCGACCAGAAGATAGGGGCGCTGGTGCATGATGCGTCACTCCTCTACAGCCGTGGGGCGAACGTAACCAGTATAGTCCAGCTGCTCGACGAGGCCGCGAAGAGGATCAACCGAGGCGACTACAGTGGCGCGGAGGCGGCGGTGGCAAGCGCCGCCAGCACTGTGGAGGCCCTGAAGGCCGGAGTCCGCGGCATCCACCTCCGCATGGTGGTCCGCCGCTACGGTCTTGCCGCAGCCGCGCTCGCGCTGGCCCCCGCCGCCTACATACTGATACCCCGCGTCTACCTCTACCTATGGTTCCGGGCTAGGAGGGGCTGGATCGTCTCCACGAGGCCGGCTGGGAGGAGCCGGAGCAGCCTCATAATGGACGAGGAGGTTTTCGCCGTAATAATGGCGGTCATAGTGGTTGCATCAGTCTTCACGGCGGCTATGATACTGAGGCCGAGGAGCATAGAGCCGTTCACAGCGCTAGGCCTGCTCAACGAGGAGTGCAAGATAGGCTACTACCCGGCGGAGGCCTACCCCGGGGAGAACCTGACCCTATGCATATTCGTCGACAACCACATGGGGGAGCCGATATACTACAAGGTGGTCTACAAGGTTGGCAACGGCTCCACGCTCCCAAGCAACACCACGCCCTCCCCGGAGCCCCCGCTAATGGAGTGGAGGGGGGTCCTGGGAGACGGCGGCAACACGACATTCAGGGTAGTGGTGCCGGTGGAGCCTCCCCGGGGGCTCATGGGCCAGCGAGCAGCACTGATATTCGAGCTATGGGTCTACGACCCGGGGAAGGGTGGCTGGGTCTACACGGGCAGGTGGAACCACCTATACCTCAAGCTGGTCAGCCCAGGGTGAGAGAGGGGCCTTGGAGGGGAAGACCCTCGAGCAGCTCGTGAGGGAGCGCCTGGAGAGGGGGGAGAAGCTGTACAGCGTGCTGAAGAGCCTATACCAGGACATAGCCGGCGGGAGGATGAGGCTCATAGACCCCTCCCCGCCCAGGAGCCTCCGGGAGTACCTTCTGAGGCTCGACTACAGCCTATGGCTCTGGGCCGTGGTCGCCCTAGTGGCGCTGACCCATGCCTCGGTGGCCCTCTCGGGGGCGGCGCCGCCAGCCAAGCCTCTACGCTACGTGGCTGGGAGCATCTACGTGCTCTTCATACCGGGCTACGTCCTCGTGGAGGCCCTCTACCCGGAGGAGGGGAGCCTTACACCCCTTGAGAGGCTCGCCCTATCCATAGGCCTCTCGCTGGCCGTAATCCCGCTGATAGGGCTGGTGCTCAACTACACCCCCTGGGGTATAAGGCTGAAGCCGATAATGGCGGCTACAACCGTCTACGTGGCCGCCATGCTGGCCGCGGCAGCCTATAGGAAGTATAGGCTTGTGAGGCTCGAGGCCGAGGCCCGGGGGAGGAGCCGCTGAACCCCGATGGGCCAGCGTGGTGGCTGCCGTGGGGAGGGCTGCCTCTCTCCCAGCGCTGCTGAGGGTGCTGCTCTCCGCGGCCATGCACAGGGATGTGCTCCTCCTACTACTGGTGGCTGTCTCTACGCCGGCGGCGCTGGCGTCGGCCTACAGCCTCGTGCCCAGGGCGCTGGAGGAGGCCAAGCCCCTCCTGGCGCGGTGGGAGGGCTCTTCGCTCCTACTGCTGCCCCCGGGCGCCGGGGCGCAGGGCTGCACCACCGTGCACCTTGCCTTCGCGAGGGTAGAGGCTGGGGGCAGGGCGCTGGAGGCCCCCGTGCTCCTAGTCGATGCCGGGGGCTTCCAGGGGATTACCGGCTGCCGGGCGGCCGGGGAGGCCCCGCTCTCCCTCGGAAGCCTCCTGGCGGGCATGCTCGGGGCCAGGCCTGGCTCCAGGCTCACGCTGTGCATGGGCGGGGGCTGCCGCAGCTACCTGGTCTCATGCATCCACGGGGGCGGGGGCCTCTACGCGGCGTCCATAGTCCTGGCGGCGGGGGCGTGGAGTAGCCTGGCCGGGGAGGAGTATAGGCTGTGCAGCGTCCCCGGCCAGCAGCCGGTGCTTGAGGGGCTGGAGGCGGCCCTCTCGGAGTATGCCAGGATCCTAGCCTACCTTGTGGCGGCGGTATACCTGCCTATAGCCTACATGGCGTGCAGGAGGGCCGTCCAGTCCCTGGAGGGGGATATAGAGACGCTCTACAGCATGGGGGTCCCCCTCCAGGAGGCCCGGCTGGCCCTCGCCCTCGCGCTCAGCCTCCTAGGGCTGCTCATGTCGGCCTACGGTGTGCTCCTCGGAGTCTTCGCCATGCATGCGGCGCTCTACACTCTAAGGCTCTTCGGCGCCCCCGCCCCCCTCCAGCCGGTCCCCAGCCCCGGGGGCCTCGTGTCCCTGGCCGGCGTCTTCACCGCAGAGGCCGTGGCCGCGGCTGTAGCGGCCGTCCAGCGCGGCGGGTGACGCGGGATGGCGTGCCCGCGGGCCGTCTTGGGCGTTCTAGAGTCTAGGCGTTACGCGCTCTTAGCGGCGGCTACAGCGCTCTACATCCTGGCAGTGCTGGTTAACGCGGGTATTATCGACGTGCTCTACACCCTGCCGGACTACATTACCGAGCCGAGGCGGGCCCCTACACCCTACTACCTGGTCCTCTCCTCCTACTCGCTTGCACCCTTCACCTCGAGGATTGACGGGCACGCGCTCGAGGAGACCCTCCGCAGGCTCACCGGGGTAGAGAAGGTGGTCTACGAGGTACTGGCGCTCGTGGAATACCATGGCACGGATATAGTTGTCCGGGGGGTTAGAGGGGAGGACCTCGTCATAGTGGCCGGCAGCTACAAGGTGCTGGGGAGGCCCTTCGACGACCACTGCATCGGCTGCGTGTGGCCGGGCTCCGCGCTCGCCAGAGAGCTAGGGCTCCATAGGGGGGACGTCATAGTCGTCTACTCCCCCTTCACCCGCTCGGACTACGCGCTGCGCGTCGAGGGCGTGCTCCACGCTAGCGGCCCGCTGAGCTATGAGCTGGTGACGAACCCCGCTACAGCCATGGCTATAAGGGGGCTGGGCCCGGGCAGCACCTCTATAGCCATAGTCTTCCTCGATAGCCTGGAGGGGTTTGAGAGGGCTGTGAGGCTCCTCGGCCTCCCGGCCGCCGAGAAGAGCATGGTGGGGAGGGCGCTGCTCGCCCTGAGATCCCACGGTGGAGGGGTGTCGGCGAGCGCCTACGAGTCGTACACCAGCATGCTCCTCTCGAGGGTGGGGCTGAGCAGGAGCCTGCTGCTGGCACTCCAGGCGGCGGTCACCCTCCTCCTAGGCCTAGGCTTCTACACGCTGGGCCAGTCGCTTGTACTCGGCAGCTCCGAGGAGCTAGAGCTGCTCCACGAGCTGGGCCTGCCGCTGCGCAGCGCCAGGGCCTGTATCACAGCGCTGGCGCTAGCGCACTACGCGGCCGCGGGGCTGGCGGCCGCGGCGGCTGCATGGAGGATCCTCCCCGGCGTAAGGCTCGGCATACTGCACTACAGGGTTGGCCTGGTGCCCGACGCCTCTATCCTCGCCGCCTCGCTAGCCCTGGGCGCGGCTATGCTTGCTGCAGGCGTGTGGATGGTGAAGCCAGATGGCCGGGCGTAGAGCTGCTCTAGCGCTGTCAGCCATACTGGTGCTCGCTGTGCTTGCCCGCCTCCTCCCAGCCTACATGTCGGGCAGCCTCTTCTCCACCGACGTCTGGCCCCTCTACCGCGACACCCGGGTGCTCCTAGAGAACCCTCAGGCCCGTATCTGGGAAGACAAGCTGTTCGACGGCTATAACAACCACTGGCCCGGGGTCATCCTGTCGGCCGCCGTCTCTGCAGCCGTGCTCGGGCTATCAGCTAGAGGGGTGTACATGTACCTCTACACCGCGGCCCTCGCCGCCGGCATGATGGTGGCGTTCTACGCGTTTGCCCGGAGGATCCTGGACCGGAGCTCGTCTACTCTATCCCTGCTAGTCCTCGGCTTCACGCCCTCACTGCTCGTGTTCACCTCGAGCCCCCTCAAGGAGGTCTACGCATACCCCATGCTTTTCGCCCTCCTAGCCCTAGCCCTCCGCGCCCTGGAGGAGCCCCTGGCGGCCAGGGGCCTCGCCCTGGCAGCGGTGCTCTCCCTCGGGATGGCTGTATCGCATCACCTAGCCAGCTTCATGGCCGCCGGGTTTACCGCTGGGCTTGCCTACGCCTTGCTCGCCTGCAGCCTGAAGGGCCTGCGGCTAGCGGCTCCCGGGGCTGGGGCCCGCCTACTCCTCCTGGCCGCGCTTGAAGCCCTGGTCTTCGCCGCCTACTACACCCTCTACGGCCGCTACGGCCTCCAGCTCCCCCTGGGTCTACGCGATGCCGCCCTGTACCTCGTCTACGCTGCTGTGATCTATGGCGGCTTCCTGGTATTCGCCGGGCGGGTGAGCCCTGCGGCAGCCGTGCTACCGGTCATCCCGGTTATGGCCTATATACTCGCCTTCCGGGGCTCGGTTGCAGCCATGATAGGGGTTAGGATGAGTAGCAGCCACATACTCCCCTACGCTGCGCCCATAGCGGCTGCGCTCACCCTGGTGGCGTTTATCCGCGACCGGCTGCTAGGCGCCCTGGAGGCGGCCCTGGGCCTCTTCATAGCGCTCAACACGGCATTCGCCCTGTTCGGCTCCCCGGGGGTCTCCAGTATAATCCACAGGTTCCTGGACTACCTCGTGCCCATGCTCGCCCTGCTCGTGGGCTACCTGTGGGGCAGGGGAGGTGGAGGGGTGAGGCTTCTCGCGGCAGCTGTCGCCGCCGCCTCGCTCGCCTCCGGGCTGCTGGTATCCGTGAACATAGTCAGCTATAGGGATAAGGTATCGTATACCTGGTACTACCCCCTCTGTGAGACCAGGGGCTTCGACACTGTGTTCGCCTATGCCTCGAGAAACCTAACGCTAGTGGGGGACACGAAGGTCTACTACTACGGTTTGATGGAGAGGAACGTAGACTCCAGAGACGTGCCCGCCATGCTGCTCCAAGGCGGGGCGCCCAGGCCCGGCAAGCTCTACATAGTGTACTACGAGAACTACCGCATTGGCTACAAGTTCTTCCACAGCATATACCGGTTAGGGGGCCTCTTCAGCCGGGAGGGGTACAGCAGGGTATACGATAACTTCTGGGTCCAAGCCTACCTCTATGGTGGGGGCGTTGATCCTAGAGCTTAGGGGTGTCTGGTTCGAGAGAGGAGCAGACACGATACTCCGGGAGGTCGACCTCTCCCTGGAGAGGGGCGAGATCCTAGTAGTGCATGGGAGGAGCGGTGTGGGGAAGACAACGCTCGCAATGATAGCGGCTCTCCTCCTGGCGCCCACTAGAGGGAGGACAGTCTTCATGGGGAGTGACGTCACGGGCGCAGGGGACCAGGAGAGGTCAAAGCTGAGGCTGAAGCATATAGGCTATGTAGACCAGTATAGTAGGCTCCTGCCAAGCCTAACCCTGGTCGACAACGTGGCGCTGCCACTCCGCCTCATGGGTGTGGGCAGGGAGGAGGCTAGAAGGGAGGCCAGCATGCTCCTGGAGAGGCTTGGCCTCAAAGGCCTCGAGGAGAGGTATCCGGGGGAGGTGAGCGGGGGCCAGAGGCAGAGGGCGGCAATAGCCCGCGCGCTCGTGAAGAAGCCGCGCCTGGTTGTCGCAGACGAGCCCCTCTCCAGCCTAGACGACGAGGCCAGGGAGACGGTGCTAAGCCTACTGAGAGACTATGTGAGGGAGAGGGGGGCAGCCGCGCTGATAACGACCACGGAGCTAGGCGTGCTCTACGGCGGTGACAGGGAGTACATGCTCTCCGAGGGGAGGCTGAGGAGGATAGCCTAGGATGCGATGCTAGTAGGTCTCCCGGAGCAGCTTAGACCTCACCAGCTCCCCGAACCGGGGGTCCTCGAAAGCCCTGGCGATGTTCGGGAGGGTGGCCCGCGTCGCAGCGTCCCTGGAGGCTTTACGCAGGAGCAGGAGGAGCCAGCGGGCTAGCGGTATCCTGTAGGGGAGAACACCCCCCATGTACACCATGCTGTGGATGCGGAGCGCCTCCCGTACAGCGTCGCTGCATCCAAGCTCCTCGGCTAGCCGGAGCATGGTCCTCGAGCCCCAGCGGGCTAGGGTGACGTAGTCGTTTAACGTGTAGAGCCTCTCCTTATACACCGCGTGGGCTGCAGCGACTAGGGCCTCTAGAGGCCTCTCCAGTAGGGGTATCTCGAGGCCCTCGAAAACCCCCAGCTCCCTATACTCTAGCAGGCGGGGGCCGTCAAGGTAGACCACACCGCCCACTGTTGGGTAGGTGTAGAGGTCTACTATCACCCGCCCCCTCCTCATGGTGATAGTGTAGGGCTCTAGCACCTCGACACGGAACCCTACCCTCTCTAGGCGGCGCCGGGCTCTAGCGGCGTCACCGGGGTCTACGAGCACGTCTATATCCGAGGGCACGTACCTCGCAGGCTTGCGCAGCTTGAAGAACACGTAGTTGAGGCCCCTAAGAGCCCTGGAGACCAGGTGCAGCGCCTCAAGGAAGAGCCTGTACCTCGCCTCCTCCAGGGCCCGCAGCCTCCCCTGCACGCCTGCAGCCCTCAGAAACTCTAGCAGCACTTTGTTCTTCGAGGCGGCCTCGATGCACTCTTCTAGAAGCTCCCCAGGCTCTACAGCCCTGCCGTGGACGACGGCCTCGTAGACGAGTCTAAAGGCTTCACTGTTCACCGCTAAGGCCGAGCACCTCCAGCGCTTCAGAGAATGACTCGTCTACACTCCTACCAGTGGTGTCTATGCGGGGGGCGCCCAGCGCCTCGGCCAGGCGGTCATAGACCCGCAGCTCTAGAGGGATAAGCTGCTCCTCTCCGGAGCCCCTCCTCCTGGAGAGCAGTGCCTCCACGCCGGCACGTACATAGAGGATGCGGCTACAGAGGAGCCTCGAGAGGGATATAGTGGACCTCCCATAGAAGCTGCCCACGACACTGGTATCCCTCAGAGTGACCACAAGCCAGACCAGGAAGTCTAGGGGGCAGCGCTCGGCAACAACCACACGCCCGAGGAGGCGGGGGGCGGCAAACCTGGCCAAGACGACGGGAAGCACGGAGGCAAACTCTATGAAGACCCATAGCCTCCTCATAGCCGGGGGGATGCAGATCCGGTAGTAGGGGTTACACGCACCCCGGAAGGCAGAGGCCCTTGAGAGCATCCTAGCGAGTAGGGAGGCGAGGGTATGGGAGCCGCGAACCCAGGCGACGCTGACCCGCAGCCCGCGGCCGCGCAGATATGCTGCAACACGCCTAGCGATGCTCGTCTTCCCGGAGCCGTCAGCGCCGAACAGGCATAGAGCCGCTCCCATCTACAGCCGTCATCCCTCCGAGAGCCGCTCCCCGGGGGCTGCCGGGGCTCCACGGCTAGGTGTTCTCCGGGTTTAGTATCTCGGCTAGCCTGTCCGGGTCCAGCTTTGCGTACCTCTCCATGCTCCCCACGTCTATCCACGGCCCGTTGTAGATGTATGCGTAGACCCTGTAGCCCCTCTCTATCATGTAGGGGATCAGGCCCGCCATGATGTCGAAGTTTCTGCCCAGCTTCTGCTCGGCCTCGTCTAGGACGCTGGGGTCTACCGCCAGGATTCCTATGGTGGCGTTTATGCTTAGCTCTGGCTTCTCGCGCAGCCCTGTTATCCTGCCGTCCTCCCCCATCTCTGCTACCCCGACTGGCACCTGGTAGCGGGTGGCGATTGCCAGGGTTGCGTGGCTCCTCTTCTCCTCGTGTGTTTTTAGGAGGTCTAGGGGGTTTAGGGCTGCGAGTATGTCGCCGTACCAGACGAGGGTGGGGTTTCTCAGTAGGCCTCTGCGGTAGGCCTGGAGGAGCGCGCCCCCCGTGCCCCGGTACTCCGGGGTGTCGACAGAGTAGCGTATCCTGGCCCCCAGGCCCGCCCCGTCGCGGAAGTAGTTGCGGATGTAGCGCCACTTGTAGCCTACGAGGAGCACTATGTCTCTTACCCCGTGGCGGGCTATCCACTCCACTATGTGCTCGAGGACCGGCTTCTCCTCCGGGCCGACCGGTATCATGGGCTTGGGGATCAGGTCGGTGTAGGGTCTCAGCCTCCTGCCCTCCCCGCCAGCCAGGATAGCCGCTACAGCCTCCATGAGGGGCCGGCCTCCTCCTGCAGCCCCCGGCCCCCCGGGATATATAGCTGCAAGGTATAGCTGCAAGGCCCTCGGGCCCCCGGGTTTGGCGTGGCATCCCTGCAGGGTGACCCGGGGTCTTGAGGGCCCTGGTACCGGTGTGGCAGGGTTCCCGGGGAGCCATCTGGCCGAGAGGCTCCTCGGGGAGGGCTGCAGCGTGGTCGGCATAGACAACTTCTCCACGGGCCGCGTGGAGAACATCCGGGGGCTCCTCGGGGAGAGGGGCTTCAGGCTGGTGAGGGCCGACCTGCTGGAGCCGGGAGGCTGGCTGGACGGGTTTAGGGGCGTTGACGTGGTGCTCCACTACGCTGCCAACCCCGAGGTTAGGCACAGACGGCGCGACCAAGGCCGCGGCGGAGACCATGGTGGGCGTCTACGCCGGGCTCTACGGGCTCCAGGGCCTGGTGCTGCGGTACGCCAACATAGTCGGCCCCCGGCTCAGGCACGGCGTCATCCACGACTTCATAGTGAAGCTCAGGGAGAGCCCCCAGAGGCTCGAGATACTGGGCGACGGGAGCCAGAGGAAGAGCTACCTCCACGTGGCCGACGCGGTGGAGGCCACCATGGCGGCGCTCGACGGGCTGCTACGCGGCGGGGACGCGCTCCGGGTCTACAACGTGGGGAACAGGGGCTGGATAACGGTGGAGGAGATAGCCAGGATAGTTGAGGAGGAGATGGGGCTGGCCGGCGTGGAGCACGTGTACAGGCCGGCGACCCCCGGCGGCCGGGGCTGGCCCCGGGGGACGTGGAGCCCATGCTCCTAGACATAACGAGGATGGCCGGGGACACGGGCTGGCAGCCCGCTACACCAGCGGGGAGGCGGTGAGGCTCGCTGCCAGGAGCCTCATGGAGGAGCTGGGGGCGTAGCCCCTCCGGGGGCTTGGGCCCCTTCTAGAGCAACTCTGAGAGCAACTCTGATTGCCTCCGGCGGGCGTAGGTAATCCCTGGTGCCGGCTGTGAGGGTCGGCATTGTCTCCAGCTACCCGCCGACCCACTGCGGGATAGGAGAGTACACCAGGATGCTCGCCGCCGCTCTGCGCTCCGTCGACCCTGGCGTCGAGGTCCTCGTGTTCTCCGACCGGTCTCTCCGGGAGCCGTGGGTCAACGACTACGCGGGGGCCCGTGTGGTCCCCCTCTTCGAGCGGGGCAGCGGCGCGGGTGTCGAGGATCTCCCCGACGCCCTGGCCGAGGCCGGTGGTGTCGACGTGCTCCACGTGCAGCACGACTACAGCCTCTACGGCTACAGCGACGCCGTCCTCCGGGCGGCGCTCCGGGCGCGGGAGGAGGGGCTGGCGGCCCGGGTGGTGTTCACCATGCACACGGTCCACCACCCCTACACGCCGGAGAGGGAGGCTCTGGGGCTCCAGTCCCGCCTGGGCCCCGTGGACGCTGTGGTGGTCCACAGCCCCCTCCAGGAGTTCGAGCTGAGGAGCCAGGGGGTGCCCGGCTCCAGGCTGGCCAGGATCCCCCACGGCACACGGTTCAACCCCTACCTTGGGCTCCCGCGGCACCAGCTCCTCCAGCGCCTGGGGCTCGGGAGCCTCCGGGGCGCCCTCGTGGTGGTGCCGGGGTTCCTCAAGCGGGACAAGGGGCTGGACACGCTCCTCGAGGCCCTCCGGCTCCTCGGCGGCGGGGGCGGCCCCGCCCCCACCCTCGTGGTGGCGGGGGAGGTCTGGGACCGGGGGCTGCTCGGGACGCTGGAGGAGATAGGGAGGCTTGTCAACCTCGTCCTCCTTGAGAGGTACCTGGAGCACCGGGAGCTCCTCATGCTGCTGGCGGCCGCGGACCTGGTGCTCCTCCCCTACCGGCACACCCGGTTCTACAGCGTGAGCGGCATGCTCCACCTAGCCCTGGGGGGCATGAGGCCGGTGATAGGCACCCGGGTGCCGAAGCTCGCGGAGCTCTACCAGTACGCCCCCCGGCTCACCACGCCCCCCGGCAGCCCCGGGGCGCTCGCCCGGCTCCTCCGCTGGGCGCTGAGGCACTACGAGACCGTAGTCACCTACATGAGCTTCCTCTACAGCTACGCGGCCCGCACCGAGTGGAGGCGGGTGGCCCGCCGCCACCTCCGCCTCTACCGCCGCCTCCTCCGCGGCGGCCACGCGGCAGGCTAGCCCCCTCCCCGGCCTCTGGGGCACGCGCCCCGATCCTTCCCCTTGAATCCTCCCCTCGATAGCGCTTCCGGGGCTCCGTCGGCCCAGGTGCACGCACCCGCGGGGCCCGCTGGGCCCCTCCTTAAACCCTGGGGCCCCGTAGCACACAGGTGTATACCAGTGTATACACCTGCAGCCATACACCCCAAAAACCCGCACCCCCTACCAGACGCGACGGCGCTAGGAAGAGGTGCGCCCATAGAGGGGCAAGACCATGAACACGCGCATAGCCTCCCTCATAGCCATGGCCCTGATACTAGCCCCCATACTGTCCCCGCTAGCAGCGACCAAGGCGGCAGCCCAGAGCTTCACAGTCGAGGTCGTGCCAGCGCCATACCTCAACTACAACATATTGTTAATCAAGGTGGAGGGCGTCCCCAGCGACCACCCGCTAGCAGTATCGGTCACACCCTACGACGCTAACGGCAACGCGCTCGCAAGGGAGCCCTACCTCCTCCTAGCAGGCTACGCCGGCGGCAACGAGTGGCACGTATTCATAGCCCTCAACAAGACCTTCGAGAAAAGGGTCTTCCCCTGGAACTACACCAACACTAGCAGCACCACCATAGGCACGGCCTCGAAGATATACAATATGAGCGAGCTGGGCATAAACATCTACACCGCTGGCAGCCTGGCAGACGCCCTCTCCAGGGTCAGCCCCGTGATAGCTCTAGAGGGTAAGGCCGTACAGAACATAACAAACATGCAGGATACCAACGGCAACAAATACAACTTCACATCGGCCAACATAGCTAGCGCCTGGCCGATAGTCAACGCCCTCAGCCCAAGCGCTAACACTGCCTACATAGAGGTCAAGATAGAGGCCGGCGACCTGGGCAGCCAGACAGTGAGGATAAACATAGGGCCTAGCAAGGCCAGGCTGCTAACCCAGGGGTACCTATACACGGCCCCCGAGAAGGTAGTAGAGTTCAGTGTAGACGACCCAACACTGCTGGCCAACCCCACAGCCGCCAACACGCTAACCTACGTGAATTCCAACGCTAACAAGGTTCTCACCAGCAATACCAGTGTCCAGGTATTCAACCTAGCCAGCGACGGCACCCCTGCTATGAAGGCAGCCGCCCTCGAGGCCGGCGCCACCAACATAAGCAGCGTGAACATAATCGCCCAGCTCTATATAAACACAACCAATAACTGGGCAACTCTGAGCCTAACGGCCAACGAAGTGCCGCAGGACGCTACCATATTCGTGGAGCTAGGCATAGCCGCCTACAATGGTACTAGCTGGTACAACCGCTCGGTATTCGCGGTACTCACTAGCGATAGGTCCAGCTTCCAGATATTCAACTGGACCAAGGTAGACCCCGGCAACACCAACGTTATCATAAAATGTGTACGCGTAACCATAGTGCCCGCAAACGTGTCGACCAACATAAACAGCTTCGAGGGCCATACCAGGTATGAAAGCGATCCTAACTACAAGGAAATCAACGTGACCTACACGCCGGAGCAGTACACGTTCATACGAGAGGTCTACCAGGAGGGTAGCGCGCTGACGTTCAAGCTCTACATGCCCGGCAGGGACGATGTGCCCAGCTACGAGTTCATAGCCGGCACCTACGCTGTGAACGACGCCCCGGTATCGATAAGCTTCACCGAGGGCAGCGGGGCCGGCAGCGGCAGCTTTGAGGTGGACGCGTTCATAAAGCTGCAGACCGGCGCGCTCAGCATACCCAGCAGCGTGAAGCCCGGTGAGGCCTTCACGATAACCCTCACCGACATCGACGCCTACAGCCCGAGCGTTGACGTGGCACTGGTGGACAGCAGCGGCAACAATATCGCTACCGCGACTGTGCAGCTTGAGCCCACGGGCACCGCCGGCGAGTTCACGGCATCCCTCAAGGTGATGCTGCCCAGCAGCAGTGGGAACGCCGGCATAGATACCTCTAACGGCGTGATCTACGTGAACAGCAGTGTGGCGAAGATAGTGGTGACCTACCACGACAAGTACTCGGTGCAGGGCACCCCCGTAGACAGGAGTAAGACGGCTGCGCTGGAGTTCTACCCGACCACTGTGAGCCTGCCCAGCACCGCTGGCCCGCTCCAGGCAGTAACAATGAAGGTGATCAGCGGCAACCTCAACCTCAACCCCAGCGCTAACGAGACCCTCTACATGAAGATAGCTGGCGACCACGCGGTGCTGCACTACGGCAGCCCCAACGGCATAACGGTAGCAGAGATATACGTGAAGAAGAATGGCAACACGCTAAACAGCACTGAGCTGAACAGGGTGTTCGTGATCAAGACGTTCTACGAGACCGGCGCCGACACCGGCACCTACAAGATACCGCTCTACCTGCGCAACCTAGACCTAAAGAACAACGACAAGATAGAGGTGGACTTCAAGGACACGCTAAACAGCAGGTGGTACAACAGCACCATAGCCATACAAGCTATAGAGGGCAAGGTCAAGGTCTACGCGGTGGCTAACGGCCAGGAGATAGCCATAAGCAAGATACCGATAGCGGCCGCCAAAGGCGCAAACGTGAGCATAACTTACACAGTAGAGGTTAAGGACAGCGACGCTAACACCGACCCAGCAAAGGTTGAGAACGCTACACTCTACTTCTACTTCCTGAAGTACGGGCAGACGAGCCCGGCGAGCATACAGGAGGTAAAGCTGCCGGAGACCGACATAGACACCGGTGACTTCAAGGGCACGCTAAGCATAACCTTCTACAGCAATGGCAGCGTTGAGATAACCCTCGGCGGTAAGAGCATAACGCTGCAGCTGAGCGACCTGCCCTACGGCAAGCTAGTGATAATGTACAACGATACAAGCGTGGACAAGAACGTGACCGTAGAGCTGCCGGTGAAGAACCCGAGCACCGCCGAGCTGACGCTCCAGCCCACGGTGGCTGATAAGCTGAGCGACAGCGTGACGATAACGCTCTACGAGCCCGACCTAGACACTATACCCGGCGCCGGCAACGACAAGCTGCCGAGCGATCTAACCTTCGGCGTGAGCTTCCAGGGCTGCACCGTGGCAACCGCCAGCATAACTGTGGCCGACCTGGAGAGCGCCGCCGGGGCCAGCTTCAATGAGGTGGCTGAGGGCAAGTTCCAGCTAACCATGCCCGCCCAGGAGCTGCTAAGGCTGATAGCAAGCAAGCTGAACGTGGAGTGCAGCAGCCTCATAGGCAAGGCAATAACCCTGAGCTACACCGACCCGGTCAGCGCTGGCAGCATATCCGGCAAGGTGTACACCGCGACCACTAGCGGCAGCTTCATGGTGCGCAGCCACACCGCGGAGCTGACGGTGACGCCGGAGAAGGTCAGCCCGTTCGGCACGGTGAAGATAGTGATCTACGACCCAGACCTCATAGGCATGAATGCGAGCTACGTACGGGGCTACCTGGCGGTATCCAGCGGTAAGACCAGCGATCTAAAGCCCTACCTGAGCACCGTGTACCCAGAGACCGGTGGCAGCGAGAACGGCACCTTCGTGTTCACGCTGAGCCTCAACGACAGCCTGGTCAACCCTGTAGACACGGTGATAGTGTCCTACACCGACCTAGTCGATGCTGACGGCCAGCAGAAGGTGATAACCAAGACTGCCAGCGTGGTCTCCGAGAACGGTACTATAGAGTTCACGCCGGAGCAGCCGGCTCCCGACAGCATGCTAACTATAGTAGTGAAGGACTTCGACGCCAACAAGGACCCGAACGCTATCGACACGGTTAACGTGACCGTGTACAGCAGCGCCATCAACGTGAGGAAGACCATAACCCTGATCGAGACTGGGCCCAACACCGGCGTGTTCACGTACACGGTGAGGCTGAGCAGCAGCCCTGCCGAGATAGGTGCCCCGAACACCATCTACGCGCCCGCCGGCAGCACTGTGTACGTGGTGTACCATGACGAGTACGGCTCCAACGGCAAGCCGGTGGACATAGTCAACAGCACCAAGGTTGCCGCGCCCACGCCGAAGGTGAGATACCCGCTGATACCCTACCCGGAGAAGGCTGTGCTGAAGGACGCCGCCACGCTGGAGAACATAAGCGTGGTGAAGCCTGGCAAGCAGGCGGTGATAGTGATACCTGTGGAGAACATCGCCGACTACGACGTGACGACCTACGTGATAGCGGTGGTGTACAAGGACGGTGCGCCGGTGGCCTACAACTACGCGATCAACAAGGTGCCGGCCAAGAGCGTGGTCGATGTGCCTGCGACGCTGCCGGTGCTGACGGAGCCCGGCACCTACACGGTGAAGATACTGTTCTGGAAGGACCTGGTGAGCATGCAGCCGCTCAGCAAGAGCGCTGTAGAGCTGACTATAACGGTTGGCCGGTAGCGCTGGCTGCAGAAGAAGGGCATGGGGGCTCGGAGAGTCTTGCCCCGAGCGCTTTTTCACATGGCCTCTACCCACTCTGGGGTTCTCCCTGTTTTTAGCCCCGGAGCGTCTACCGGCCCCAACGGGGCTCTAGATGAATGCTCTTGCGCGACGGGGGTAAACCCCTATATATTTGGGCTCTCTGTGTGCATGTAGGGTGTGAAGGGGAAGGCGAGCGGGTGAACCAGGATGAGGAGTAGGGCTGCTAAGAGGCTCGCGGGGCTAGCCGCTGTAGCGCTTGTCCTCCTAGCGGTGTCCCAGTCGATAGTGGCGCTGGCGGCGCTAAGCGTCTCGCTCAACAAGGCCAGCTTCATCCCCGGCGACACGCTCGTGGTCAGCGGCACAGCCGACCCAAACGCGGTCATAACAATAAAGATTGTGGACCCGAACGGCGCGGTCAAGGTGGCGGACCAGGTAAGCGCTGGCGGCGACGGCAGCTTCACCTGGAGCATCAGGCTGCCCGGCGACTGGCCGACCGGCACCTACCAGGTGGTGGTCAGGAACGCTGACACCGGGGAGCAGCAGACGCTGACCTTCACCCTGCAGAGCGGGGGCGAGATAGCCGGCAGGGTGGTGGACGAGAACGGCAGCCCGGTGGCGGGCGCGGAGGTGTACGTCTGCAGCGGCAACCAGACCGTCGCCGAGGCCGCCACGGGCGGCGACGGCAGCTTCACGGTGTTCGTGAACCCTGGCACCTACTGCGTGAAGGTTGAGAAGAGCGGCTACACCACCGCCACTGTCACCAATGTCAGCGTTGGGCGCGGCGAGCGCGTGAGCCTCGGCACGCTGCAGATACGGAGCCTGGAGAGCCTGGTGCGGGGCCTGGAGGCACAGGTAAACGCCAGCCTCAACAAGCTGATGGCTACACTGGAGCAGCTCAACGCCAGCGTGGCGGCGGCGGCCACCAAGGAGTATGTGGACCAGCAGCTACAGCAGCTGAGCCAGCTGCTGCAGAGCCTCGCCGAGCAGGTTAAGACCCTGCAGAGCCAGCTGGACACCAAGGCCGGCAAGGCTGACCTCGAGAAGCTGGCCGCGGAGCTGAGCGACCTAAACGACAAGCTTGGCAGCCTCGCCGACCAGCTGAGCTCCCTCCAGGGCCAGGTCGCCGGCAAGGCCGACCAGGCCGCGGTGAACCAGCTGGCCGCGAAGCTCGGCGACCTGAGCGACAAGCTGGACAACCTGAGCAGCCGCGTCGCCACGCTGGAGAAGAGGGTGGACACCCTGGAGGCCGCCACCCAGAGCATCGGGCAGCTGCAGAGCGCCATAGGCCAGCTGAAGAGCAGCATCGACAGCTTCCGCGCCACCGCGGCTAGCCTGCAGAGCCAGGTGAGCAGCGCCAGCAGCAAGGCCAGCAGCGCCTCCAGGCTCGCCCTGGTCGGCGTCGCGGCTGGCCTGATAGGCCTCATAATAGCGATCGTGGCGGTGGTGCTGGTTTACAGGAAGATAGCCGGCTGAAGCCCCCCGGGGCCCCCGGGGAGCCCTAAGGGCCCACGAGTTTTTCCCCCACCGCTCTACGCGCCTCCTACACCCCTCTCTCCCCGGCGCGCCGTTTTCAGCCCCCCGGGGCGCGGCTCTGGGCGGGGGCGTGGCCGCATCTTGAGGCCTAGGCCGCCGGCCGGCAGCGGCGTGGACGTCTTCTTCCATCCCCGCGGGGTCGCGGTGGTGGGCGCCTCCAGGCACCCGGGGAAGGTCGGGCACACGGTGCTCCTCAACCTGAAGAGGTGGTTCCGGGGCCCGGTGTACCCGGTGAACCCTCACGCCCGCGAGATCCTCGGGCTCCCCGCCTACCCTAGCCTGCTCGAGGTCCCGGACCCCGTGGACCTGGCTGTGGTGGCGGTCCCCGCGCCCCTGGTGCCGAGGGTTGTGGACGAGGCGGGCCGCCGGGGGCTGCGGGGGGTCATAGTGCTGAGCGCCGGGTTCCGGGAGGTGGGGCCCCGGGGGGCGGCGCTGGAGGAGAGGCTTGTGGAGGCCGCGCGGCGCCACGGGCTCCGGGTGCTGGGGCCGAACTGCATCGGGGTCTACTCGCCCTCCACCGGGGTGAACGCGACGTTCTTCGTGCCGGGGAGGCAGGGGCTGCCGGGCCCGGGGCCGGTAGCCTTCGTGAGCCAGAGCGGGGCGCTGGGCGCGGCGGTGCTGGACTGGGCCGAGGCCCGGGGGGTGGGGATCAGCAGGTTCGCGAGCCTCGGGAACAAGGCCGACGTGGACGAGGCGGATCTCCTCTCCTACCTCCGCGGGGACCCGGAGACGAGGAGCATCGCCCTCTACGTGGAGGGGGTTGACGACGGGCCCCGGTTCCGCGGGGCGCTGGAGGAGACCACCCCGGTTAAGCCGGTGGTGGTGCTGAAGGCGGGGAGGAGCGGCGCCGGCGCCCGGGCGGCGGCGAGCCACACGGGTAGCCTGGCCCAGAGCTACGAGCTCTACGCCGCCCTCTTCAAGCAGACCGGGGTGGTCCCGGCCTCCAGCACCGAGGAGCTCTTCGACCTCGCGGTGGCCCTGGCCCTCCAGCCCCCCATGAGGGGCGACCGGGTGGCGGTGGTCACCGTGGGCGGGGGCAGCGGGGTGGTGGCAAGCGACTGGCTGAGCAGCCTGGGCCTCGAGGTACCCGAGCTCAGCCCGGAGACCCAGGCCAGGCTCCGCCGCGTCCTCCTCCCCCTCGCGAGCACCAGGAACCCGGTGGACGTCACGGGCTCCGCCACCGACGAGCACCTGGCGGAGGCGCTCCACGTGGTCCTGGAGAGCGGGGAGGCGGACGGGATCCTCCTCATACCCTACTTCAACGTCCCCGGGATAACCGGGGAGCTGCCCGAGAAGCTGGCCCCCGTCCTCAGGAGGGCCCGGGAGGAGGGGGTCCCCGTGGTGGCCTCGGTGACCGGCGGCGCCAGGGCCTGGGGGCTGGCGAGGAGGCTGGAGGAGCTGGCCGGGGTCCCCGTCTACCCCGGCGAGGCGCGGGCCGCCAGGGCGCTCTGGGGCCTCCGCCTCTACGCCCGCTGGCTCGAGAAGACCGGGGGCCTCTAGCCCCGCAGCGGCTATGAGGGGGCCCCGGGGGGCCTGGGCCCCGGGGGAAGGGTGCCGGAGAGGTGGTGCTGGCGGCGGCCGTCGAGGCTCTCCGGCGGCTCCTGGCGAGGCTCGCCAGGAGGCTGCGCAGCAACATAATATTCGACGTGGCGCTCATAGCGATGCTGGTCTGGCTCGCCTCCGGCATCTCCTTCTCCCTGGTGGAGGGCCTGGGGCTCCAGGAGGGCCTCTACTGGGCCCTCGAGACCATGACCACGGTGGGCTACGGCGACATAGTCCCCCGCACCCCCGCCGGCAGGCTCATAGCAATGCTCACCATAGTGGCGGGGATAGCGGTCTACACCGCCCTGGTATCGATAGCCGCCGGCAACATAGTGGAGGCTGCCGAGAGGAGGAGGCAGGGCTACATAAGGTACAGGGGCGCCCGGCACGTGGTAGTCATAGGCTGGACCCCGGCCAGCGAGGCAGCGGTGAGGGAGCTGCGCAGCCGCGGCTACAGCGGCGACATAGTGCTCGTCACCGAGAAGCCCGCCGCGGTGGCGAAGGAGATAGACATAGAGGGCCTCACCCTGGTCCGCGGCGACCCCACCCGCCGCGAAACCCTGCTGCGGGCCAGCGTCCACCGGGCAGGCATGGTGGTGGTCAGCACCAACGACGACGCCAAGACGGTGCTGGTGGTGCTGGCGGTACGCGGCCTCAACCACTCCGCGAGGATAGTGGCGGAGGCCCTCCACCCCGAGAACGTGGAGCTACTCCACAAGGCCGGGGCCGACATAGTGGTGCCGACCCGCGACCTCGGCGGCAGGATGCTGGCGGCGAGCCTCCTCGAGCCCGGCGCGGCCATGTTCGTGGAGAACATATCCAGGATAGAGGAGGGCCTCATAGAGATCCACGAGATCCCCGCTGCGCCCTACGCGGGCAAGCGCTACATCGACGTGCTGCTCGAGCTGCGCCGCCACGGCATGACCCCAGTGGCGATCCGCCGCCGCGGCCGCCTCATAACCAACCCGGCCGACGACACCCTGCTGGAGAGCGACGACGTCCTCGTAGTAGTGGTCCCTACCCCGGCCGCCGGGGAGGCCGCCCCCCAGGGGGAGGCGGCGCCCAGCGGGGGCGGCGGGGCAGGCGGGGCCGGGGGCAGCTAGAACAGCCTCCAGGGAGGGGAGCCCCCCGGGGGGTGCACGCAGGGGTGCCGGCCGCGAGGGACCTCCGGGAGCTGCTCGCCCTGCTGGAGGAGAGGGGCCAGCTCCGCAGGGTGCGGGCCGAGCTGAGCCCGGTGCTCGAGATACCCGAGGTGCTCCGCCGCGTCATGAGGCGCCGGGGCCCCGCCCTCCTCTTCGAGAGGGTCCGGGGCTACCCGGGCTGGAGGGTGGCGGGCAACCTCTTCGGCACGCTCGAGAGGATAAAGCTCGCGCTGGGCGCAGAGAGGCTCGAGGAGATAGGGGAGAGGCTCACCAGGGCCCTGGCGGGCCCCCCGCCCATGGGGCTCCTGGAGAAGCTCCGGGGCCTCCGGGAGGCCCTCGACCTCGCCCGCTACGCCCCCAGGCAGGCCCGCAGGGCGGCCTTCGAGGACACGGTGCTGGAGGGCGGGGAGGCGAGCCTGGAGAGGATACCGGCCTTCAAGACCTGGCCCCGGGACGGGGGCCGCTACATAACCTTCGGCCAGGTGTACACCGTGGACCCCGCCACCGGGGTCACCAACATAGGCGTCTACCGCGTCATGGTGAGGGGGCCGAGGGAGGCAGTGGTCCACTGGCAGCTCCACAAGAGGGGCCAGCAGGCCTACCGGGAGGCCGGGGAGAGGGCCTGGGAGAGGCTCCCAGTAGCGGTGGTCGTGGGCTCCGACCCGGCGACGATGCTGGCCGGGGTGATGCCGGTCCCCTACCCGCTGGACAAGCTCCTCTTCGCCGGCGTGATGGCGGGCCGGGGGGTGGAGGTGTACCGGCTCCCCTCCGGGGTGCCGGTCCCTGCCAGCGCTGAGCTGGTGATAGAGGGCTACGTGGAGCCCGGCCGCGAGGCCCCCGAGGGCCCCTTCGGCGACCACTGGGGCTACTACGATAGGCCGGCCCGCCGCTTCCCCGTCCTCACCGTCGAGAGGATCTGGCTCCGCCGCGGCCCCGTCTACGTCGGCACGGTGGTCGGGAAGCCCCCGATGGAGGACGCCGCTATAGGCAAGGCTGTGGAGAGGATCTTCCTCCCCATCGTGAGGCTCCTCCTCCCCGAGGTGGTTGACATGAACCTGCCGGAGCACGGGGTGTTCCAGGGCATAGGGATAGTCTCGATAAGGAAGCGCTACCCCGGCCAAGCGAAGAAGGTAATGATGGCCCTCTGGGGCCTGGGCCAGATGGCGCTGACAAAGATACTCATAGTGGTCGACCACGACGTGGATGTGCACGACCTGAACCAGGTGCTCTGGGCCGTAGCCGCCCACGTGGACCCGCAGCGCGACGTGGTGGTGGTGCCGGGCACCCACACCGACGAGCTGGACCCCGCGGCCCCCTACCCCGGCTACGGGAGCAAGCTCGGCATAGACGCTACCAGGAAGCTGCTGGAGGAGAACAACGGGAGGCCATGGCCGGAGGAGGTGGAGCCCGACCCCGAGACCGCCAGGAAGATAGACCGGATATGGAGCAGCCTAGGCATAGACGCGGGGGGCTGACATGCCCATTGGCCAGGGCCGCCTGGGACCCGGGGAGGCTCTCCCGCCGCTCCCGGCTCCACGCGCTCATGAGGCTCGTGAGGATAGAGCACACCCTCTTCAGCCTCCCCTTCGCCTACGCCGGGGCTGTGCTGGCCTGCCCCCGCTGCCTGGGGCCCAGGGAGGCCGCGCTCATAGCCCTCGCCGTGCTGGGGCTCCGCACCGCGGCCATGGCGTACAACAACATAGCCGACCTGGACATCGACAGGCTGAACCCGAGGACGAGGAGCAGGCCCCTGGTGGCCGGGGCCGTGGGGCTCCGGGACGCCTGGGCGCTGGTGGCGGCGGGCTCCCTCCTCTACTACGCCTCAGCCGCCCTGCTGAACCGCTACGCGCTCCTCCTCTCCCCCCTGCTCTGGCTGGCGGCAATTACCTACCCGCACGCTAAGAGGCTCCACTGGCTCCCCCACCTCCACCTGGGCCTCGTGCTGGGCTCCGTGGTCTTCGGCGGCGCGGTGGCCGCCTACGGGGGCCGCGCCCGGGGCGCCTGGGACCTGCTCCACCACGTGCCGTGGCTCTACGTGGCGGCGGTGGCGCTCTGGGTCGCGGGCTTCGACACGTACTACGCCATAATGGACATGGAGTTCGACAGGAGCATGGGGCTCGGCAGCATACCCGCCCGGCTAGGCCCCCGGGGCGCCCTATGGGCCTCCAGGCTGATGCACGCCGCGGCAGCGGTCCTCATGCTGGCCTCGGTGCCGGCCTACGGGCTGGGGCCGGCAGCGGCGGCCGGCCTGGCGGCGGCGGCGCTGCTCCTGGCCTACCAGCACCTCCTCCTAGCCCGCCGGGGCCTCGAGGCGGTGCCCCGCGCCTTCAACACCAACCTAGCCCTGGGCCTCGCCGCCGGCCTGGGGGTGCTCGCCGACAGGCTGCTGGCGCTTGCAGGCCTCTAGCGCCCCGCGCCTCACCCGGTAGAGCCTGACCCTGGCCCCGCCTCGAGGGACCCCGCACACCCTCGCCAGGGGGCAGCGGCTGCAGGGGCACGCGGCCGCCGCGGACCCGGCTCTCTCGACGACCCCGGAGGCCTCGAGGAGCGCCAGTATAGCCTCAACCCTGCCCCTCGGCAGCCCCGTGACCGCCGCCAGGTACTCGGGCGCCGCGGCCCCGGTCCTGGCGAGCGCCTCCAGCACCCGGCAGACCTCGCCTCCCCGGGGCTCAGCCACCAGAGCCGCCCCCGCCGAGCGCCTCGAGGGGCGGAGACCCCGTGTAGCGGAGCCGGAGCCCCCTAAGCCTCTCCATGACCTTCTCGACGAAGCCGTCCAGCTCCCCGGGGTCCACGCCCCGCTCCCGGGCCAGCCGCTTCACCTCCCTCTCCACCAGCGCGTACCGCTTCAGCCTCTCATTGAGCCTCCTCCACGACACCCCGCGCAGCGCCTCCGCAAGCCTCTCGTCGAGGGGGAGCAGGCCCTCCAGCATCAGCGCGGCTATTATGGGGTAGCCCACGTAGCCGCGGAGCCTGGTGCCGTTGTCGTCGCTGTAGGCGAGGCCCCTGCCGGGGTCCACGTAGACCCGGTAGCTCCGGTCCCCCTCGCTGCTAGCAACCCTGTAGACCCTAGGGCCGAGCCTCTCGACCCTCCCGTCGGCTATCGCGCCGAGGGCCTCGAGCACCTTGATCCTCGGGGGCGCGCGTAGAACTCTTGCGTGGCCGGCCATGGCTGCTCAGCCTCCCCGGGGAGACCCTCCCCGGGGAGGCTATGAGGCTAGCGTCGTGCCTCTCGGGGATTCGCCACGATCCAGCATCAATGACGTGATTTATACACCTTCAAGCCCCGGTGGGAAACTTATGTAAAGGCCTCCAGGGCCCGGGTTCGGGGAAGAGAGCGGAGCAGGAGGACACCCGGCGGGAGGGTGGCCCCAGGGTTGACGCGCCCCATAGAGCTGGCGCTCTCCGAGATAGGCGAGCTGCTCGACCGGCTATTCGACACCGCGCTTGCATCCCTAGACACCGCTATGAAGCTGGTCTCCGGCGAGGAGAGCGACGCGGGGAAGGTGGAGAGCTACAGCAGGGAGGCTGCACGCCTCCGCCAGGAGGTTATTGAGAAGACCGTGGAGGCGCTGGCGCGCTTCCAGCCGGTGGCGAGCGACCTGCGCCGCCTTACAGCCTACATGGAGGCGTCCTACGACCTCTTCCGGGTCTCCCGGTATGCGCTCGAGATAGCCCGGCTCTACGGGAGGCTCCCCCGCAACTGCCAGGAGGTCGCCCACGAGGCCCCGGGGCTCCGCGGCAAGGTGGAGGAGATGCTCTCCACCGCCTACGTGGCGCTGCAGGCCGAGGACCCGGAGAAGGCCCGCTCCGTGATCCTCCTCGACGAGGAGGTAGACAGGGCGTACGTGGAGGCCCTCGACCGGCTCGCGGCGAGCGAGCAGCTCCCCCGCTGCGAGGTCGCCAGGGTGCTCCTCCTACGCCACCTCGAGAGGATAGCGGACCACGCCGTCTACATAGCCTCGGCGGCCCACTACGTGGCCACCGGGGAGAGGCTGGAGCCCTCCTAGAGGCCCCGTGGGGCGCTCTCCGGGAGGGCTGCCGGGGAGAAGAACCCTGAGGGGCTGGGGGGCGGGCGGCGCCCCGCGGAGCCGCAGCAGCCTACACCATCCCTTATATCATCATTGTCGGTGGACGCCTGCCGCCCATCTCCTCCTCCTCGCCCACCTGCTTAACCGTGGCCACCAGCGGGTTCAGCTTGCCCTCCCGCGCCAGCTCCTCCAGCAGGTTCCTCACGTCGCTGGTGTGCTTGATGTCTATCTCCAGCAGCTGCTGCAGCACGTTGTACATAACCTTCCACACCTCCAGCAGCATCTCCCTGGGCACATGGGCTATTATAATGGGGTCCTGGAGCCAGTTGTCGAAAGCCTTGATGGTCCTCATCATGTGCTGGAACGCCGCCCTGGTAGCCACTATTATGTCGAGCCTGTCCCCCTCCTCAACCCTCCCAGCGGTCTCCCTGAATGTGTCCAGCAGCTTCCTCTGCATCTTCACCCACTCGTCCAGCTGCTTGAGGAACGCGTAGTCTACCACACGTATCTCACCAGGCCTGCTCATACGTGGACACCTCTCTTTTAGTATTAGGCTGCGGCGCCCCCTTTAGAAGGACACTGCCGTGCATGTAGCCGCTACATTCTCCGGGAGAGGATGGAGGCACCATGCAGGGCGTTTCATAAACCCTTCCACGGGCCCCCAGGGGCTAGCCCCGGCCGGCGGCCTGGGGCCGCGCGCCGTCGCTGAGGGGGATGCGGCGGAGGACCAGCATTGTGTAGGTCTCCCGGACGCCCCGGGTCCCTCTTATAGCCTCCACCACCTGGTTGAGCTCCACCGGGCTCCGGGCGCGGACCCGCAGGAGGATGTCGTTCTCCCCCGTCACCTCTGCCACCTCCTCCACGCCGGGGATCACGCTCAGCCTCCTAGCCACGCTGGTCGTGTACACGTTTGCCTCGCACTTCACGGTGACGAGCGCCTCTATCTCCTCCGGGGGCCTGGGCCTCAGGGCGCGGCCAGTAACCTCCTCGGCTATCTCCAGCAGGTCCTCGTCGCGGAGCCACCTGGCGCCGCTCCTCCTCTTAACCTCCTGGAGGATCTTCTGCAGCTCCTCCTCGGAGACCCGCACACCCAGCCTCTCCAGCCTGGCCTGGAGCCCGCGGCGGCCGGTGTACTTGTCTATCGTGTAGTCCCTCGTCCTCCCCAGCCACTCGGGCGGGTAGGGCTCATAGGTCTCGGGGTTCCGCAGCACCCCGGCCACGTGGACGCCCGCCTTGTGGATGAACGCGTTCTCCCCCACCACCGGCGCGTTGGGGGGCACCGGGACGCCGCTGTAGCGCTCCACGAGCCTGGAGAGCTGGGGGATGAGCTTGAGGTCCACCACCTCGACCCCGTAGTGGCGCTTCAGCGCCACCGCGACCTGCTCGAGCGGGGCTATCCCAGCCCTCTCCCCCAGCCCGTTGACCGTCACGTGGATGATCGTGGCTCCCCCCTCCGCCGCCGCCAGGCTGTTGGCAACCGCTAGGCCCAGGTCGTTGTGGGCGTGGACATCGTACTCCACCCCCGGCACGTCGCGGCGGAGGCTCTCGAACAGCCTCCTCATAGCGTAGGGCGTGGCTATGCCCACCGTGTCGGCTATGGACACCCTGTCCGCTCCAGCGTCCCTAGCAGCCCTCACAGCCTCCACGAGGAAGCCGTAGTCAGCCCTGGTGGCGTCCTCAGCCGTGAACCTCACCTTCACGCCGTGCTCCCTGGCGTACTCCACCATCTCGCCTATAATGGAGAGGGCCTCCTCCCTGCTCACCCGGTGCTTGTAGCGGAGATGTATGTCGCTCACCCCGTAGAATATCGCCACCCTGTCCGGCTCCAGCGAGGCAGCCTCCTCTATGTCGCTCCGCGCCGCCCTGCTGTGGGCCACTATCTCGGCCCCGCGTATAATCCCCTCCCTCTTCAGCCCTATGATCCTCCGCACCGCCTCCCTGACATCGGGCGCGACGCTGGGGTGGCCGGCCTCAATCATAGCGACACCTGCCTGGTCGAGGAGCCTGGCTATCTCCAGCTTCTGCTCCACAGTGAAGCTCACGCCCGGCGTCTGCTCGCCCTCCCGGAGCGTGGAGTCCAGCAGCCCCACCCGGAGGCTGCCGGGCCTCTCCCCGCCGACACCGCCCAGGCAGGATACCCCGGTGCAGCCGCCACCAGCCAACTCTGCACAGCCCCCCGGAACCAGGTGCGGACCCATAGACCCGGCAGTAACGGGTTCATGGTGCCGGGGTGAAAGGAGCTACGGAGAAGAGGGGGGCGGAACCCGCACCGAGGGAGGGCCCGGGGCTCCCGGAAAAAGGCCCCCGGAGGACCACGGGGCCCGGGGGCTACACGAACTCGGGCTCCACAGGCTCAGGTATGAGGCGCTCGTCCCAGGCCATCTCGTAGAGGAGGCGGTGGGCCCTCCTCCCCTCCACGCCCATGTCCAGGGTGCGCTCGTTCACATACATCCGCACGAACCTGTCTATCTGCTCCAGGCTCCCGCTCCTAGCGAAGCCGGCTGCGTACTCCAGGGCCTCCCGGTGGTGGCTCCACGCGTACCTGATGCTCTCCTGCAGCGCCCCCCGCAGCCTCGCTGCCTCCTCCCGGCCAAGCCTCCTGGAGGCCAGGTCCACGCCCAGCGGCATCGGGAGCCCGCGGGCGACGCTGCTCCACCACTCCCAGAGGTCGAGCACCTTGACCAGCCCCATCTCACTGTAGGTCAGCTGGGCCTCGTGTATCAGTAGGCCGGCGTCAGCCTCGCCCCGGAGAACCATGCCGGGGATCCTGTCGAACCTGGCGTAGACCTCCCGGTAGCCGCCGCCCGTGGCGAGCCGCAGGAGGAGCCGGGCGGTGGTGTAGCGGCCTGGCACCGCCACCCTGGCGCCGCGGAGCCCCTGCAGCCTACCCCGGGCGACCAGTATGGGGCCGTAGCCCTCGCCCATGCTCGCCCCCGCGGTCATCAGGTAGTAGCGGTCCGCCAGGTAGGCGTAGGCGTGGGCGCTGGCAGCCGTTACCTCGACCTCACAGCCCTCCTCCACCAGCCGGCGGTTCAGGGTCTCGATATCCTCCACCAGGTGCTCGACCCGTTCGTAGCCCGGCAGCCGCACCGCCCCCTTGACGATACCGTAGAACATGTAGGCGTCGTCGGGGTCCGGGGTGTGGGCTACACGGAGGACAGCCACAGCGGCGCACGCCCCGCGGGCAGCCCGGGGCCCAGGGGGTATTGAGGCCTCTAGCCCCCGGGGCTCCTCCACTCCCGGAGCCTCTCCAGCAGCCACTCGGCCGATGCCACCACGGGCTCCGCGTGGCCCACCCTGAAGAACCTGGAGAGGGGCCCGCACTTCGCCCTGAGCATGAACACCAGGCTGGCCCCGGGCCCCGCGGCGTCGGGGTAGTCTAGGAACGCCTCCAGGTTGGCTATCCCCTTAACCAGCACCAGGCTCCCGTCGGCGAGCAGGCTCCTGGACTCCTGGGACGCCCTGGGATGGAAGACGGGGTACCTGCCCCCGGTGCTCACCACCCTCGCCCCCGGCTCGAGCCTCGCGGCCAGCTCCACGGCCTCCCTGGCGGTCACGTCCACCTCGTAGGGCTCGCCCCTGGCGACCAGGTAGAGGGGTTTGCCGGCCCTCCTGGCGAGCTCGCCCGCCGCGGCTATGTCTAGCACCGCCTCTCCCGCGTTGTCGAGCACAACCACTATCCTCTCCGAAGCCCCCAGCAGCTTCTCGACGTCGCCCTCCCCGAGCCCCAGCCATGCCGCGCGGTCCCGCAGCCCCCGGAGCAGCTTCTCCAGCCCCGGCCGGTACCCCGGCATCGGTATGTCGACGCCGTTAGCAGCGGCCATGAGGGAGAAGATCTCCCAGTCCTCCATGCCCGCCAGGTCCAGGGCCCCGAGGGCCTCGAGGACGGCGTGGCTCAGCTCCTCCCTCTTCTCACGGTACAAGTCGTGGACGCCCAGCAGCCTCTCCACATAGTCGTAGCTCTCCACGAACACGCTGGTCCTGCTCGGCCACCTGGCCACCAGCTCAGCGGCCTTAGCCAGGACCCTGGCCTCCCTGGCCCGGTCGCCCGCGACGGCCTGCAGCCTCTCGTAAACGAGGCAGGCGACACACTCCAGGGGGTCCAGGGGCTCCCTCCTCCTCACACGGACCCCGAATCCAACTAACCAGACCACCTCCGCCTGCAGCACCTAGCCTCAGGAGGGCCCTGTGGACAGTCCAAGCCCCTGCAGGGAGAGCCGGGAGGGCGCCCACCGTAGACCCAGTTAATAAAGCTAGCCGCGGAGCCGGCGGCCCGCCCTAGGAGGGGCACGTGCTTATAGCCGGGCAATCGGAGCAATATATCAGGATGCAGTGCCTTGCCGCAAGCCCAGCCCGCCCCGGCGGGCCTCGGGGAGCTCGTAGCCCTCCTCCTCGGAGGACTCATAGCCCTCATAATAATCGCCTACAGCATACGGGTGGTGAGGGAGTACGAGCGCGCCGTCGTGTTCAGGCTCGGAAGAGTCGTGGGGGTGAAGGGGCCCGGGCTCATCATAGTGGTGCCCTTCATAGACAGGGTGACGGTGATAGACCTGCGCATACACACCGTCGACGTGCCCCGCCAGAGGATAATAACCAAGGACAACGTGGAGGTCTCAGTGGACGCGGTGGTCTACTACCGGGTCCAGGACCCGCTGAAAGCCGTGCTCACGGTGCGCAACTACAACGTCGCCGTCACCCTCCTCTCCCAGACAGTGCTGCGGGACGTGATAGGGAAGAGCGAGCTGGACGACCTCCTCTCCAGGAGGGAGGAGCTGAACAAGGAGCTGCAGAGGATACTCGACGAGCTCACAGACCCCTGGGGGATAAAGGTCACAGCTGTGACCCTCAAGGAGGTGGTGCTCCCAGAGGGCATGGTCAGGGCCATGGCCAGGCAGGCGGAGGCGGAGAGGTGGCGCCGCGCCAAGATAATAGAGGCTGAGGGCGAGCGCCAGGCGGCCAAGATACTGGAGGAGGCCGCCCAGACCTACGAGAGGCACCCCGCCGCCCTCCGGCTCAGGGAGCTCCAGGCGCTCATAGAGGTCGCCAAGGAGAAGAACACGGTCGTATTCTACCCCATAACGCTCGGCGCCGAGGCGGCCTCCCTGGCGGCCCTGGGCCTCGAGGCGGGGAGGAGGGCGAGGGAGAGGCGGGAGGAGGGCTAGCCCCCCGGGTGCCCGCGGCGTGCCGGCGTGGCTCCGTAAGACCGCTGTTAAGGCTGGCGGATGGCCTGCCCGTGGATACGCTTAATTTGGCGCGGCTGTATCCTATTTGGTCTCTACTTTTTATCCTAGCCTGCTTGCCTCCCTACCCACCCGGTGGCGGCCTATGTCCTCCCCTATGAGGGTGGTGCTCACAGACTTCACCAGGATAGAGGGTGTAACAGCCGCGGCTATAGTGTCCAAGGACGGCTTCGTGATAGACTATGTGCATACGGGGGAGGCCAGCATAGACCCGGACTCGCTCGCCGCCATGGTCACGACGCTCTACGGCGCCGCCACGAGGCTGGGCGAGGAGCTGAACCTGGGCGACATAACGGACGTGATAATAGAGTATCGGAACAACTACGTCCTATTCGACGACGTGGGCGAGGCCCTGACAGTACTGGTGGCCGACCGCCGCGCCATACTCGGCAGGCTCCGCTACGAGCTGAAGAAGCAGAGGGAGAGGATAAGGAGCGCGCTCTAGCAGGGGAGGCAGGGTCGGCTGGGTAACCGCCAGGCCATCCCCGGCGGCCCGCCGGGTCGCGCTCCCCGAAAAGATCCTCATCCCCTCCCTGCCCAGCGTTTTTGAGCCCTGCCCTCGGGGGATTACTCGCCGAAGCACCGGTCCCCCGCGTCGCCCAGCCCCGGCACGATGAACCCCTTCTCGTTCAGCTCCGGGTCCACCGCTGCGGCCACCACCTGGGCTCTGGGCGCGGCCTCGAGGAGCCTCTCCACGCCCTGCCTCGTGGCTATGAGGGTGACCGCTACTATCCGGCGCGGCTCCTCCCTGGCTATCCTCGAGGCTATGCGCGCCAGGGTGCTCCCCGTGGCCAGCATGGGGTCTACGATCATCACGTCCCGGCCCGTGAGCCTCGGCAGCCGCCAGTAGGGGGTGTCCACGTCGAATATCATTCTGCCGCCCTCCATCCTGCCTGTCTCCTCCAGCCTCGAGGCCGCCACGAAGCCCAGCTGGGCCCTCGGGTAGAGCCTGGCCGCTCCCAGGGCCATCGGCACAGCGGCGCGGAGCACCGCGACTATGACTAGCTCCTCGTCCGCCACCCTGGCGCCGGCGGCGCGGGCGCCGAGCGGGGTCTCCACCTCCTCGACCCTGGTCTGGAGGAGCCTGCCTGCCTCGTAGCCCAGGAGCAGCCCGGCTGTCTCCAGCAGCTCCCTGAACCTGTGCCTCGGGGTCCTCCTGTCCCGCAGCTCCAGCAGGACCCCCTGGAGCGCCGGGTTATCCACCACGTGGAGCCTCTCCTGCCGGGACACGCTGCTGCCCAGGGGGCCGGTGCCCAGGCCGCTGAGCGGGTTATTAACCGATGGCCCCGGGGCGTGTGGCGGGAGGGTGCTGGGAGCGGTGCCGGTCCGCGTGAAGCCCTGGCTGGAGGAGTTCCGGGGCTACAGCCCCCGCAGCTACCGGGGCGTAAGGGCCCGCCTCGACCTCAACGAGTCCCCCTACCCCCCGCCCGAGAGGGTTGTGGAGGCGGTGGCGAGGGAGGCGGCCCGGGGGAACAGGTACCCGGAGGCAGAGATGCTTGAGAGGCTGGCGGGGCTCCTATCCAGCTACACCGGGGCCAGGCCCGAGCAGATAGTGGTCGGCCTCGGCGGCGACATGGTGCTGGAGAAGGCTTTCCACCTCGTGCTCGCGCCCGGCGGCAGGATGGCGGCGCCCCGGCCCTCCTTCAGCATGTACGAGGTCTACACCCGGCTCCAGGGCGGCGAGCCCATCTGGGTGGAGCTGGAGCCCGCCGGCGGCTGCTGGAGGCTGGACTGGAGCCGCTTCTCCGAGGCTGCGGCGGGCTCCTCGCTGGCCGCGCTGGACAACCCCAACAACCCGACGGGCAGCCTCCTGGCCCCTGGGGAGGGCGAGCTGGCCGAGCTGCTCGAGAGGCTCTCGGCGAGGGGCGCGCTCCTCATCCTGGACGAGGCCTACTACGAGTTCAGCGGGGTAACCTACGCTGGGCTCACAGAGGCCTACGATAACCTGCTCGTAGTGAGGACGCTGAGCAAGGCATTCAGCCTCGCCGGGCTCCGCATCGGCTACGCCATAGCCCACCCCAGGCTGGCCGAGAGGCTCCGGAGCATCATGCCCCCCTTCCTCCCCCGCACCAGCGTAGCGGCGGCGATAGCGGCGCTCGAGGACCCGGGCTACGCCAGGAGGGTGGCCGACACGGTGCGCGGGGAGAGGGAGTGGCTAGCCTCCATGCTCCGCAGGCTCCCCGGGGTCAGGGTGTACTGCTCCTACACGAACTTCCTGCTCGTGGAGACCCCCGTGGAGGACGTGGTAGAGCGGCTGGCCGAGCAGGGGGTGGCGGTGCGCCGCGTCCCCCTCGGCAGCAACTGGCTGCGGGTGACCGTGGGGACGCCCGGGGAGAACAGGGTCTTCCTAGAGGCCCTCTCCCGGCTCCTCCAGGGCCAGGGCTAGCCCCCGGCCCGGGAGCCGGCGTAGCAGACGGCCTCCACCATGCTGTAGGCCAGGTCAACCAGCATGGCCGCCAGCTCGCCGGCCTCCCCCTCCAACCTCGGGAGCCCCTCCAGCCGGAGCGAGAGCCCGTAGAGGCTCCGCTGGAGCCTCTCCAGCACCTCCCCCGCCACGCAGCGGCCGCTCCACCCCGACTCCCCGCAGCCCCCTATGCAGGGCTCCACGGCCCCCGAGAGGGCCCCAGCAGCCCTCCGGAGAATCCTGGCGAGCCCCCCGCCCTTGCCCCGGCCCTTGCCGAGCGCCTCAGACGCCTCCTCCAGCGCCGCGAGGGCAGCGCCGCAGCCCGCGGCCAGCGCCTCGATGCACTGGCTCAGCCCGCCCCCCTGCAATGCCCTTGCCGCCCCGGGGCCGGGGGAGGGCGGGGGCCAGGGACTTAAAACAGCCGCCTAGGAGACTATGTAGAGGAACTCGTTGAGGCCGAGCCTCTGCAGGGTCTCGGGCAGCGGCTTGCCGTCCTCCCAGCCCCTGAGCTTGTAGTACTCCGGCAGGTAGGCCTCCAGGGCCTCCTTCGCGGTCTTGCCCCGGGCGGGGCCGTCGGGCAGCGGCTGCTCGAGGAGCCTCTTGGGCAGGTAGTCCCTGTAGCCCTGGCCCTCCCTGACGGCGAAGAGCCTCTCCACGTTGTATATCCTCTCGCCTATGGTTAGCAGCTCCTCGGCCGTGAAGTCCTCCCAGCCGGTGGCGGCGCGTATCAGCGGCACATAGTCCTCGGGCCCGGTGGAGAAGGTGTAGAACTTGCACACCACCATGCTGTCTATGGCGGCGAAGAAGTCCTGCTGGAACTTGACCAGCTGCACCTTCTCCAAGTCTATCTTCAGCGGGTCGGTCTTCTTCGGTATGCCCAGCACTTCGAAGCTCACAGCGTAGGCGCGGAGGTGGCAGCCGCCGCGGTTTGAGGTGGCGTACGCCAGGGCCATGCCGTTGATAGCCCTCGGGTCGTAGGCCGGGAGCTCGAGCCCCCTAACGTGGACCGCGGAGTCGGGGCTGCCGAAGGCCTCGGTGAACCTCGCCGTCCCCTCGGCCAGGTAGTCGCCTATCCCGTCCCGGTACGCGGTCCTCCAGACCAGCTCTATCACGGCGTCCGCGTTGCCCCAGGTGGGCTTTATGTCGCCGAGCAGGCTGAGGAGCTTCTCGGCCTTGTCCTTGGGCAGGGCGCCGTTAAGCGCCTTCTCGTAGAGCTCCATGAGGGCTGCGACGGCGTTGCCGAAGCTGATAGTGTCTATGCCCATGTCGTTGAGCAGGTAGTTTATCTTTATCAGGGCCTCCATGTTGCCTATCATCGGGTTGGCCCCGTTGGCCCAGATGGTCTCGTACTCGGGGCCCTTGCCGACCGGCGTGTAGTAGGGGCCCTCCTTCACCTCGGTGATGCGGGAGCAGCGTATCATGCAGCCCCAGCAGCCGCTGTTCTTCTTGAGATACTTCTCGGCCATGTACTCGCCGCTTATCTCGTAGGCCTTCTCGAAGGTGCCGCGGGTCCAGTTCTTGGTGGGCAGGGCGCCGTGCTCATTGATTATGTTGACCAGGACGGCTGTGCCGTACTTCCTCAGGCCCTGGCTGACCGGGTTGGCCTCAACCTTCTCCATGAACTTCTTGGCGGCCTTGAGGAATCCCTGGGGGTCGACCGGCTCTATCTTCCTGCTCCCGTAGGCAAATATGGCCTTGACCCTCTTGCTCCCCATAACCGCGCCGAGCCCGGTGCGGCCGGCGGCGCGGCGGCTATCGTTTATCAGCGCCGCTATCCTGGCCAGGTTCTCCCCGGCCGGGCCTATCGCGAGCACGCTGCCCTGGCTCGTGTCCTCCATCTTCATGAACTCGCGTATCCTCTTCTCCGTGTAGACCACGCCCTTGCCCCAGAGGGGCCGGGCGTCGTGGAACTCCACCTCCCCGTCAACGATGCTTATCCAGACTGGCTCCTCGCTGACCCCCTCGAGTACTATGCCGTCGTAGCCGGAGAAGCGGAGCCAGGGCCCGAACTTGCCTCCGGCGTTGGAGTCTCCGAGGATCCCGGTGAGCGGGCTCTTGCCGACCGCGTGGTAGCGGCCGTTCCCTATCCTGGTGTCGCCCACGGCCATGCCGGTCAGGGGCCCGGTGAGGATGTAGAGCCTGTTATCCGGGCCCAGCGGGTCGGCTCCCCGGGGGATCTCCCGGAGGGCCAGGTAGGCCCCGAGGCCGCGGCCGCCGAGGAACCGGCGGAGGGTCTTCTCGTCGACGCGCTCCTCCCTGGCCTTCTGGCTCCAGAGGTTTACACGGAGGAGCTTGAACTCCAAGGAGGGCTGCACCGGCGGGTTACGCCGCGCGGCGGAGGTATTTCTATCCTTCTCGCCGCAATCAATAACTATCAATGGTTAGAGAGACTGTAGACCCTTCCACCCTGGGCCTTGTGGAGGGCCTCCCTCAGGAGACGGAGCGCCCCGGCCAGCGCCCCGGGGTTGTAGTCGAGCCGGACCAGCCGGTGGTACCTCTCCGCCTCCCGGGGCGGCAGCCCGGTGACCCGGGCGGTGGCCTCCGCGTCGCCCCTCCCGGGCCGGGGCCAGGGCGGGGAGCCGAGGACCCCGGGGCACCCCCGGCCCCGGGCGACAGCGGTGGCGGCGTAGACGGGGCTGATCCCGAGCACGTCGCGGACCAGCTCCCCGAGATCGGCCACCACGTGGAGGCCCCGGGCCCGGGCGGCGAGGGCCTCGTCGCCTATCACCAGGGCGCAGGGGGCTGCCCGGAGCAGCCGGTAGGCGCTCGTCGCGCTGAGGCGCAGCAGCCGGGGCCGGAGCCCCATGTTCTCCAGGGCGAGCTGGAGGTAGAGGATGCTCGTCCTGGTCTCCCCCGTCACGGCTATCCTATCGCAGCCCCCCAGCCTCCTGGGCCCCCTGGAGAAGACGGCGACGCTCATGGTCTCTGCCTTGCTGTACACCATGGGGCCGGGGCAGCAGCGGAGCCCCTCCCCAGAGGCGAGGAGCCCGAGCGGCGCCATGCCGGCGTCCGCGGCTCCTCGGCGGAGCAGCTCAGCGGCCTCCGGGGGCGCGGCGATGTAGACGGCATAGCCCCTGCCCAGCAGCCAGCGGCGCAGGGGCGCGGCGTAGCGGTGCTGCGGGGCGGCGTAGACAGGCAAGCCCTCCGGCCCTCCCTAGGCGAGCCACGGGAGCTCCAGGGTATTCACCCTCTCCAGGTAGTTGTAGAAGGTGTCACGGAGCCAGGGCTCCCATCCCGCCTGGCGCAGCATGTAGGCGAGCTCCCCGGGCTCCTTCCCCCCGGGGCCGCCGCCGGCAGCGGTTATCACCGCCTCCCGGTAGAACGTGCCGCCGAGGTCGTTGGCGCCGTGGGCCAGGGCGGCCTGCGCCAGCTTGTCCCCCATGCTCACCCAGTAGGCTACAATATTGTCCACCGCCCCCAGCAGGGCGAGCCGGGCGGCGGCCACTATCCTTAGGTCGTACTGGCCGTCCAGCCTGGCCCGCTCCCTGTAAAGCCTGCTCCTCCCCAGCGGGGTGCTCCCCGGGTTGAAGCGGACGGGTATGAAGGATATGAAGCCCGGCGCCTTCTCCTCGAGCAGCCGCACCCGGTAGATGTGGCGGGCCACGTGTATAGGCTCCTCCACGTGGCCATACATCATTATCACGTTGCTCCTTATCCCGAGCCTGTGGGCCTCCTCGTGCACCCTGAGGTACTCCTCCGGGCCCGGCTTCAGTGGCGCTATCAGCCTCTGCACCCCCTCGTCGAGTATCTCTGCGCCCCCGCCGCTGAGCGCGTCGAGGCCCAGCTCCCGCAGCCTCTCCAGCACCTCGCGGACACGGTGCCCCGTGCTCCTGGCTATGAAAAGTATCTCCTCCGCGGTGAAGGCCTTCAGCGCCACCCTGGGGGCAGCCCTCTTCACGGAGGATACCAGCTCCTCGTAGTAGCTGAAGGGCAGCTCCGGGTTGTTGCCGCCGACCATGTGTACCTCGACTATGCCCAGCTCCTCCGCCGCCCGGCGCACAGCCCCGGCTATCTCCCCCGGGCTCCTGGTGTAGGCCTCCGGGCTGCCGGGGAGCCTGTAGAAGGCGCAGAAGCTGCACCTGGTGACGCAGACGTTGGTGTAGGTTATGTAGAGGTTCTTGGTGAAGCTGCCCCGGCCCCTCTTCAGCCTCCGGGCGTAGTAGTCGGCCGCGGCTGCCAGCGCGTGGAGCGGCGTCTTGGCCACCAGCTCCTCTATCTCCGGGGGCTCTAGCCTGTCTCCGTGGATCGCCTTCTCCAGCGCTGGGGAGCCCTCCTCCTGGGCCAGCCTCTCCAGCCACCTCGGGGGCTCGAGGCTCACGCCGCCGCACCCCCCGCCCGCGGCTCGGCCTCGGCGGCCTCCCGCCCTGCTATGGGCCGGTACCAGTTGTCGCGCTCGTAGGGCTCGTAGCCGGCGCCCCGTATGACCCGCTCGATGCTCCTCCTCACCAGGAGGGGTAGGGGCACGCCGGCCGCAGGGAGGACGCGCTCCCCGTAGAGGGTGCCTCCCCAGTCGTTAGCGCCGTAGTCGAGCGAGACCTGGCCCAGCCTCTCCCCGGCGGTGAGCCAGCCGGCCTGGATCCAGGGGATCTCGTGGCGGAACACCAGCCTCGCCACAGCCACGCTGCGGAGCAGCTCGGTGCCGCCGGCGGGGTAAGGGATCTCCCTGCCCAGCTCGGTGTTCCCCGGCTCGAAGTTCCAGGCTATGAAGGCCATTACCAGGCCGCGGCGCCTCTGCAGCTCGAGCAGCCTGAGGAGGTGCTCGGCCCTCTCCCAGAGGGTCTCCACGTGCCCGTACACCATGGTGGCGCTCACCGGGACGCCCATGGCCATCACGGTGTCCATGACCTGGATCCAGCGCTCCCCTGTTATCTTCCTCGGCGAGATGAGCCCCCGGACCCTCTCGCTCAGTATCTCCGCTCCCGCGCCCGGCACGCTGTCCAGCCCGGCCTCCCGCAGCCTGGAGACCAGCTCCCGGAGGCTCATCCTGCTGGACCTGGCGAGCCATTCCAGCTCCACCGCGCTGAGCCCATGGATGGCCACCTCCCCCCGGGTGGCCGCCTTGATGCCGCGGAAGGCCTCCTCGTAGTACTCCAGCGGTATCGAGGGATCCACGCCGCCCTGGAAAAGCACCTGGCGTATCCGGTACCTCCTCCAGTGCTCCTCCACCATGGCGGCGGCGCGGCGCGGGGGGATGCGGTAGGCGTCGGGGCTCCCGGGCCTCCGGTAGAAGGCGCAGAACCTGCAGCCCACCACGCAGACATTAGTGTAGTTGAGTATCATGTTCACTATGTAGCCCACCCTCCTCCCGGTGATAGCGTCGGTCACCGCGCGGGCCAGGCCGCCCAGGAGCCAGAGGGGCATACGGTAGAGCTCCACCACGTCCCCCGGGCCAGCCCTGCCCTCCAGCACCCTCTCCACCGGCGCCGCGTAGCCCAGCTCCTCGGCCACCCTGAGGAGCCTGGCAACCCCGGGCAGCTCCAGGTAGCCGCGGGGCCTATGGGGCATCCAGGGCCTGGCCGTGAACCACCACCCGGCGGTGGTTCCAATGCAGCGGCCTTATAACCCGTGGCCCGGGTGCAGCGCTCGGCGGCACAGCCGCGGGTAAGGCGGGGCTTGAGGGACCTCGAGGAGAGGCTCAGGAGGCTCCTAGGCCTAAGCGGCTACGAGGCCAGGGTATACCTCGCCGTCCTCCAGGGAGCCACGCGGCCCAGGGAGATAGCGGAGGAGGCCAACGTGCCTCCCCAGAGGATCTACGACGTGCTCCGCAGCCTCCAGCGCCGAGGCCTGGTGGCCCAGACGGGCGACGGCTACCAGGCGGTCCCTCCCTCCCGCTCGCTCCTCGTCGAGGCCGAGAGGCTACTAGCCGAGGCCTCCGAGAAGGCGGAGGAGCTCAGGAGGCTGGCCCGGGAGCTTGAGAGACGCGTCGCCCACGCGGCCAGGGAGTACGTGGCCGTCGAGGAGGGCGTCCACCGGGCCGTCGCGGCCGCCTCTGCCGCGCTCGAGGAGTGCGGGGAGAAGCCCTGGATAATGGCGTACAAGGCGGCCGAGAAGGCTGTGGAGCTGCTGCCGGTCCTCCAGCCCCTGCTCAGCCTGCTGGCGGGGAGGGGCGCCCGGGTCATAGTCTACCGGGGCGCCCGGGTCCCCGAGGAGGCGCTCCAGCAGGTCGGGAGGCTGCCGGGGGTCGAGGTCAGGGTCTCCGACGCCGTCCTCCTAGACATGATGGTGGCCTGCGACACGGTGGTGATAGGCGCCCCCGGCAGGGCTGGGAGCGTGGTGGCCGTCGTGGCTGTCAACCAGGGGTTCGCGGACGCGCTGAAGAGGAGGATCGAGGCTATATGGAGGGACTCCGAGCCCCCGCCCGGCGGGCCGGCTAAGCCCTAATCCAGGCCCCGGGGGCTCTAGGCTAGACTCTGGCGGGGACACGGAGCATGTCCCGGGAGGAGGGTGGAGGCAGGCGCCGTAGGCTCCCCATGTTCGCCACCGGGGAGATCGTGGGCGACTACGAGCCCCTCTACCTCTACTGGCAGGAGGCCGGGGACCGGGCGGAGAGGAGCGTGCTCAGCAACGAGGACTTCCGGGAGGTGCAGAGGCTGGTGGCGGAGGAGGGGGTCAACAGGCTCGACCAGCTCCTCGAGAGGCTTAAGCAGCGCTTCCTTCCCCGCGTCGACCCGGCCGCAGCGAGGAGGGCTCTCACCCGCTACTACGGCACGGAGATCCCCGAGGGAGAGGCCGCAGAGAGGATAGCGGGGATACTCGCCGGCTGGCTGGTCGAGGCCGCCACAGAGTGGGGTATGCTGAGGCTCCGCAGGGGCTGGGAGAGGAGGGGCTAGCCCGTCGCCTTCTCTGCGAGGGTGCGCTCTACGTAGCGTATCAGGCTCCGCAGCGGCGCCGGGAGCCCCGGCACCTCCACGTGGAGGAGGCCGCGGAGCAGCAGCCCCCTCGCCTCATCCTCTGTGAAGCCCCTCGACATCAGGTACTCAAGCTCCTCCTCCGCTATCCGGCCTATCGCGGCCTCGTGGGTCAGCTCGGCCCCCTCGACGCTGCTGTGGAGCTCCGGGATAGACTCTATCACCGCGTCGCCCGAGAGGGGGAGCCCCAGGCACTCTATATGGCCCCGTGTGTCGGGAGCGTGGGCCTCGATCCGGGACCTAGCATACACCCTCGCACTGCCCCTCGCCAGCACCCTCGAGACCAGCTCCGCCGAGGCGCCCTGCCCGCGGAGCCTCGCGAGGGCCCCTATATCGTAGACCGCATCGCCTTCAGCGACTATTATCGAGGCGCTGTAGAGCCTCGCCCCCCGCTGCAGCTCCACCACCGGGTAGCTCTGCACGCTCGCGACGGGGCCGTGAATCAGGTAGTAGTTCACGTAGCTACCATCCTCCTCGACCACGACGCCGGTGCGGGGCCTCACGTGGACCCCCGGGACCCAGGAGTGGATCATAGCGTACCTCAACGTGGCACCCTTCTTGACGTAGAACTCTGAGACCCCCACGTGGAGCGCGCCGGTGACCCCGTGGGAGACACCGCACCCGCTTACCAGGTTCGCCTCAGCCCCCTCGTCAACCACTACTATGTTGTGGACTAGCTGGGCCTCCAGCTCCTCGGTTATGAGCAGGCAGGTGTAGATAGGCTGCTCCACCCTGGCGCCGGGAGGCACGTAGATGAAGTAGCCCTTCCTCCCGCCGTAAAGCTCCACCGCGGCTGTGTACTTGTCCGCGTCCACCGGGACGGCGCGCCAGTAGTAGCCCCTGGCCCAGGGCAGCTTCTCCAGCGCCTCGTGGAGGGGCATAACCAGCACGCCCTGTTGTTCAAGCCTGCGCGCTACAATGCTGCGGAGTATCTCCTCGTTAACCTGGACGTAGCCGGCCCTCCCCAGCACGCTCCTGCCGAGCCCAAGCTTCTCCAGAGCGTCCTCTACGGTGCCGGCCGCCGCGCCTCTGCGGGAGGAGAGGTAGCGCTCGAGGTCCACGTCGGGCCCGTAGGGGGCTGGGCTCTGTAGGGCGCGGAGGGCCCTCTCCCGCAGCTCGGCTACCTCGGCCACCCCTGCTCACCCCGCAGTGGCTGCCAGGCCGTGGAAGCCCCCCTCCCTCAGGGCGTGGAGCAGCGGGCCCGGGGGCCCCGAGGCGGCGACCCGCCCTTCCAGCAGCACGTGTACCCTGTCTATGGCTCCGTGGCCTGCGAGCTTCTCGAGCATGTAGAGCGTGTGGCTCACGAGTATCACCGTCACTCCTCTCCTCCGGAGCTCTATGAGGAGCCTCTCGATCCGCTCAAGAGTGTCTATGTCTACACCGCTGTCGGGCTCGTCGAGAAGCGCCACCTGGGGCCTCTGGAGCACTGTGAGGTACAGTTCTACGCGCTTACGCTCGCCGCCGCTCATGCCGGTGAAGAGAGGCCTGTCCATAAACTCCTTGACATCGAGTATCTCGGCCGCCCACTCCACCTCCCGGGCGCTGCCATAGAGCCTCTCCATGGCGGAGACCAGCTCGCGGAGGGTCAGCCCTCTCAGCCCCGGCGGGATCTGGTGGGCCAACGCTAGGCCCATCCGCGCCCTGCGGTAGAGGGGCTCGCGGGTCACGTCCCTACCCTTGAAGATTATCCGGCCCTTCCTAACATGGCAGCGGGAGAGCCCCATCAGGGTGTTCAGTAGGGTCGACTTCCCGGCCCCGTTGGGGCCCACTATCACGTGCAGCTCGCCCGGTCCAGCCTCCAGGCTCACGCCTCGCAGCACGGTCCTGGCTCCCACGTCCACGTGGAGGTTCTCAGCACTCAGCATCGTGGCCCGCCGCCCAGGCCTCCCCGGCTCTCGCAACGCTTGCAACCATTGTTACTGGTGAAAAAATCGCATCTATAGCTATAAACTTTTCCCGGCCCCGGGGGGTGGCGGGCTACTCGCCGGCCTGAGCCTTCACCAGTCTGTACCGGTCGTAGAGCATCTCAACTACCCCCTCCTCCAGGTCGATACGGAAGCTTACTCTCATCCTCTTCCCTGCCCTCGCCGTGAGGAACACCGGCTCGGCCGGGTCGAGCCGCTCGGGGAAGAGCACCTCCCTCCTCCCCGGGGGCTCCAGACTCTCCAGGAGCAGTGCATCCCCAACCCTCTCCAGCCTAACCCTCACAGTGCCCCTGTAGCCCGTGTAGACGCCCTCCAGGGCCCCGAGCACCCGGTCGGCTGTGTTGAAGGGCAGGCTCCAGGGATCCGCCCCTGCAGCCGCCGCGGCCAGCGTCATAGCTATCTGGGGCGAGCCGGGGTCGGCGTTTGCCAGCACGGCCACCGTGAGCCCCTTCTCCCTTATATGGCCGGCGAACCCCGTGTAGAAGAGTATGTTCCCGCTGTGCCCCACCAGCCTGCCGCCGGGGAAGCCCGGGTACACCATGACGCCGAGCCCGTAGCTGTCGTCCCCGAAGAGCTGTGCCGGGAGCCTGGCTCGGGGCTTCTCCATCTCCTCGACGCTCCTCTTGGACAGTATCTCTACGCCGCCCAGGCTGCCGCCGCTGGAGAGCGCCGCCATCAGCTTGCCCAGGTCCACGACGCTGCTCCAGCCGCCTCCATCCGCGGCTAGCCCCGGGGGTATTGCGGCCGGGCGGGGCGGGGTCTTGGAGGAGTCGTAGGGGGTTGCCAGGAGGCTCGAGCCCCATGCCTCCCCGTAGTCGAAGGTGGTGCTCCGCATCCCCAGCGGCCCGGCTATGAAGCGCTTCACGTACTCGGGGAAGCTTAGCCCCGAGAGCCTCTCGACGAGAAGCCCCAGGGCGACGTACCCCTCGTTTAGGTAGAGGAACCTCTCACCCGGGGGAGCCAGCGCCCAGTGGCGGGCGCCCCGCTCCAGCCACTCCAGCACGTCCCGGGGGTCCGAGAAGGGTAGCCAGCCGCGGCCGAGCCCCGCGTAGCCGGTGAGGAGGGCCTCCGCGTACCCTAGAGCCGGTATCCCGCTGGTATGGCTTAGCAGGTGCCACACCCTAACCGGCTCCCCCTGGACGCGGAGCTCCACGGGGAGATGCTTGTCCACCGGGTCGTCGAGGCTGAGCACGCCCTTCTCGACGAGCTGCATTACAGCCACAGCCGTGATTGTCTTTGATATCGAGGCTATGCCGTAAACCGTCTCCGCCGTCGCGGGGAGCCCCTTCTCTAGGGAACGGTAGCCGTAGCCCCTCTGAAGGAGCAGCTCGCCGCCGCGCTTCAGCGAGACGCTAACCCCGGGGGTACGGGTGGCCCTCATCCTCCCGTGGATGTACTCCCAGGCGAGGCTCTCAAGACCCTCCACGGCGCCCCCAGCACCCAGGAAGGGTGCATGCGCCCGCGGCTACTCAACGCTTCCCCGGCGGGGCGGCTGGGCAGCCCCGGCCCCAAGGGTGACAGGCCCATGGAGCCCCCGGGGGGTCAGCCGCAGGGAAGACCCCGGGCCTCCCCCAGGACCCGCGGGGTTCCCCGATGCAGGCCTCATCACCCCCTGGGCCCAGGTAGAGGGGCTCGGCCCACCCCTAGGGGCGTCACCGCCGGGGCTCCTCGGGACCGCCTCTGGGTGCTCGCGGGGCTCACTCCTCACAGCCCCGAGGGCCTCTCTAGCGGGACCATCCCGAGCGTTAATAGGCGCGCCCCCTGGGCCCCCAGGTTTATGTGGATCAAGGTGCCTAACCAGGGGGTGGAGCGTGGACAGCCTTGGCTAGGCGCTCACGCCGTTCACGCCTGCCTACACTATTGCTGCTCGCGCTGCTGCTCCTGCCTCCCCCCGTGGCCCGCGCCTCTGGCGGCGGGCATGGCTCGGTCACGCTCCTCGTCGACGGCGAGGGGGTGGTGTGGGTTAACGCGTCCCTCTCCGCCCCGCTGGAGGGGCTCAAGGGGCTCGAGTGGATGAACTCAACCACTACGGTAGCCCCCCGGCAGGCCGCGGGGGGCAACGCCAGCTACACCGTGATCTCCCGGGTCTCGGCTGCTACGAGGGAGGCCGCGGTAGCAGGGCTCGCGGCCACCGGTATGAGGCTCCGCCTAGCCGGGCGCGGGGGTAGCGGGGTCTTCGCGTTCAACCTCTCCCTCCCGGGCATGAGCGCCGGCGCGTCGGGGGTGTACAACAAGACGGGCCACGTCTACAGGGTGGACGGCGTGTTCTCCGCCTCTATAGACGCGGGTAACGAGACGGCCGCGCGGTCTCTGGCGGAGAGGATCCGGCGGCTCCTCAACCCCGTAGTGGCCACCGCCGCCCTCCAGGGCTTCGGCGTTAGGGTGGATAGCCTCAACGCAAGCGTGGAGGCCTCCGGCAGCACCGTGGTGGTGGGAGGATCCTTCACGGCATTCTTCGACTACTGGAAGTACGTGGAGAAGGCTGTCTCCGGGCTCGCGGCCGCCGGCGCGTTGAGCCCGGAGGAGGCCGATAAGCTGCTAAGCCTGCTGCGCGAGGCCGGCAGGCTCTCCTCTATGATCGACACCAGCCGGAGCATGGAGCTGGTCCTCAACTATACAGGAAACGGGCTCCTGGAGATCGAGGCGAGGAGCAACTCCACGATGACGGGGCCGAGGGAGGCCCTGGAGAGGATGCTGGCCTACACGCTCCTGGGCAGCGCGGCATCGATCACGGCCGTCCCCGGCGCCGGGGGCGTGCTGCCCGTGGCGGGGCTCGCGGCGGAGGGGCTAGCGGCCAGGGCCAGGGGCAACGCTACTATATCCTCCTGGGCCGGCAACGGGACTGTGGCTTACCGCGTGCAGGGGCTGGGCATCTACAAGCCTGGCGCCAGCCCCGCCGAGTCGGCCGAGGCGGCGGTGCACGCGGTAGCGGAGTTGCTCGGGAGCCGGCTGGGCCTAGAGAGGCTGAACATAACCCTCGTCTCCCGGCTCCCCCTGGAGGCGCCCCAGGGAGTCAACACGTCCAGGGAGAGGATTGGAGGCTCAGAGGCCTACGTGGTCAGGCTCGCCTCCCCCGGGCAGCTGGCGGCGGTGAAGTTCGGCCAGGCGTCTAGCAGCACTGGCCCCGGGGCGGCCACGGCAAGCCCCACGGGGACCACCACGACGGGCACAGCCACAGCAACCACCGCAGGGATGGCCTCCACGTCCCCCACCGCGCCAGCGGCCGGGGGGAGCACCGGCAGCGCAGCCACAGCAGCCGGGGCGGGTACGGCGTCCGCGACCCCGCCCGCCGCTGCCAGCAGCGCCGGAGCCGGCAGCGCAGCGGCGCCGCCCCCTACGGGCAGCAGGAGCCCCGGGGGTATGAGCCCGGCGGCGCTCACCCTGGGCTTCGCAGCCGTGGCGGCGGTGGTTCTGGCGGCAGGCCTCCTGGTCTACCGGAGAGGGGCCGCGGCTCCCCGGGGCTAGGGGGCTAGCCCTGCTAGGAGCTCCTCCAGGGTCTCGCCCGTCTCCTCGAGCCCCAGGCCCCTGAGCTGGGCCGGTGCCGGCTCGAGGAGCTGACCCGGGTGAACCTCGAGGCTGCGAGCGCGAGCACCGAGCCGAGGACTGGAGGGGGCTCGCCGAGCCCGTGGACGGCCACAGCCTCGGCCGTGGTCAGCTCGTATATGGCCTCCTCCAGCTGCCTGCGGCGCGGCGTCTCGCTGTAGTCCGGCTCGCCTGGCCCGCCGCAGCGGGGGCAGCGCTCACCCTCGTCTATCCACCACCTCCTCCCGCACCGGGGGCAGCGGAGCCTAGAGACGGCGCCATACACCTCCACCACGCCCCGGCTCAGCAGCCTCGACAACGCGCCGTCGGCGCCGAGGTAGACTATGCTCCTCACAGCGCCGCTCTCTAGGCCGCGGCGCAGCCTCTCCAGCAGCCGTCCTCCCCCGCGGCGGAGCGCTGCACGATACAGCTCCAGCGGCTCCCCGGGATCCCCGCGGAGGCCGAGCAGCTCCACCGTGCTCTGGGCCCCTAGTAGTAGGACGTAGCCCTCTCCCGCCAAGCAGGTGCTCCCCGCTCCCAGCCGCTAGAGGCGTGCCGGCGGGCGGCGCGAGGGGCTCGTTGTTGCACAGGCTCAGCACCCCGTGGAAGAGCTAAGGCCCAGGCGTCCATTCACAGCCCCTGGCGCCGCCCCAGGGGCGGTGGCGGCCCGGGGCCGCCGCGTTAATGAGGCTTGAGGCGGCCACCCCCGCGGGGCTGTGAGGAGGGCGATTGGGGCCGACGGCCGGGGATGGGGAGCCCGTGCTCCGTGCTGAGCCCCGCAGCTTCGGCGCGGCCTCCTAGTGGCCTAGCCGGACCGCTGCCCGGACGGCGTCGATGAGCCTCCTTCTCCTCCGCCTTCTCCTGTCCCGCGTCCAGGGTGCGGCAGGGGCCTCAGCCCCGGGCCCATGGCTTATTATACTCTGCTCTATCTCCTCCAGCTCGACCCTGGTGGAGGCGTGGAGCTTCTCCGCAGCCGCCTCCACCATGCGCTCCCAGGGTGTGGGTTTACCTGCGCGGCTTCTCGGGCGGGAGGACGTCCTCATGACTGTGGCCCGCCTCTTCTCCAGGCCTTCCATGGTCCAGCCTGTGCTCTGGGCGTGGGTAAGCTGCTCTCCCCGTCGCGGTGGGCGCAACCCGTATTACAGCTGTACCCCGCGCTCCTCGTCCTCCCCGGTCTCTATGTCGACGCTGTGGAGCATTACACCGGTGCCCTGGACCACCTCCACGTCCCTGGCCCCGCAGCGGGGGCACTGGAGGAACCGGGGCAGGACGTCGGGGTCTATGTGGACCAGGGTGCTTATCTCTGGGTTGCCCGTGAGCCTCTCCGTCTCCTCCCTGCTCGGCTTCCACTCGTAGCCGCAGACCCTGCAGCGGAACCGGGGCTCAGCCATCTCCACCTCTATCTCCGCGTCCTCGGCGGGGGTGCCGCGGGAGGCTACGCGGAGCGCGAAGCGGAGGGCCTCGACGTCTATGAGGCTGAGCACGCCGACCCGGAGCCTTATCCTGGTCACCCGCTTCGCCCCGGGTGTGCTGCGGAACGCGTCCTCGACCGCCGCGAGTATGCCCAGGGCTATACTCATCTCGTGCAATGAGGCTGCGCCTCCATGCACGCCCTTCCCTGGGGGCGCCCCGGGGCCTAGGCTGTAGGCACAGCGGCCAGGATGCCGCGGAGGGCCTCTATGAGGCTCTCGGTGAGCTCCTCTATCCTCTCAAGCCTCTCGACGGTCTCCTCTAGGAGCGGCCGCAGCTCCCCGCCCGGCTCGACCCGGGCTAGGCCCCGGGCGGCGTCTATGTGGAGCCTTATCGCCGCCTCTATCACGTGGAGGCCCCGGTTGACCATGCGTAGGAGCTGCTCGAGGCCTCTCCTCGTTATCCTGTAGACCTTCCTCTGCCTGGCCCCATGGGGCTCCTCGCTCGCCTCTATGAAGCCCTCCTCCTCCAGGCTGCGGAGCACCGGGTACACGGTGCCGGGGCTGGCGGCTGCACCAACCTCCCCCAGGGCGCTCCTTATCCTCTTTATCAGCTCGTACCCCGTCTTCGGCCCCTCGGCGAGGAGGAGCAACACCATGTAGCGCGCCCTCATCTCCAGAGCCTGGCTGGCCATCCTACTTGCTGCACCCCTCCACTCTTGCAGGGGCTCCCCTGCTCTAATCTAGATAGGGCGGGGCCCCGGCTATGAGCGTCTATGGAAAGCGATTTATCCCCCGGAGATGTGTCGGGCCCCGATACCTCGTGGGTGTGTAGTGTGGGTCTGGCTGAGGCGATAACGAGGAGGCCCCTCGCGGTTGTAGCCATCTGGATAATCGTGGCCGTGGCGGCGGCGCCTCTGTTCGCCAGGCTGAGCAGCGTGGTTAAGGAGCAGCAGTACAGCCTCCCGCCGAGCAGCGAGACCAGGCAGGCTGAGCAGCTCATGAGCAGGGTTCTGAGCGGTCATGGAGGCATCGGGGTCATAGTTGTCACCGGGGTCAACCTCGACGATAACGGGACTGTGCTGAAGCTTGTGGAGTGGGGCAGAAGGTTCAACGAGAGCGTAAGCAGCTACATGAGGGGTGTCAGTAGCCTCCCCCTAATGCTTGCCGCTGTGAACGAGTCCCTGTACAAAGCGATGCTCCAGGCGGTCAACATGTCGGCCGGCAACGCGGCGAGGCTCTACGCGATGCTGGAGCAGCTGGACCAGGCGTACGCCTCGGCGCTGGAGAACGCTAGCAGGCAGGTGAGAATGCTTAACCAGAGCGTAAGGGGGCTAATGGAGGCCGATAAAGGTTATGTAGAGGCCTACAGGAGCCTGTTGAGCCTCGCAGCAGCCCTAAACCGGACCATGGAGGGGCTCGCCCGGGTAGACCTCGCCCTTGAGAACGCCACAGACTCCCTGCTAGAGGTAGCGGCCAGGCTCAACGGGACCGCTACGGGGCTGGCCGGGCTGGACCAGGCGTACAGCAGTCTCTACCATAACCTGTCCCGGAGCGCCTCGAGGCTCAGACTACTCCTCTCCAATAGGACGGCCGTTAACCAGACTATGCAGCTAATAGCCTACACGTGGTGGCAGCTGGGCAGGGCCTACTACTACCTGGAGCTCTACAACGGCAGCTACCAGGCCTACGCCAGGGTAGCCAACCTCACCCAGGTGAGCCCGAGGTTGGCCCCGCTCCCCAGGAAGGAGGCCATCCAGGCCTGGCGCGGGATAGCCAGATATGGTTAGAGGGGGAGCCGACCCCGACACGGCCGCGCTGAAGGCGGCAGTGGAGGCCCTCGCCAACCAGACACCGGGCACGCTCCGCAGCCTGCTCCCCGTCCTCGCGGGCCACTGGGCCGAGGAGCTCAGCAGAGAGAAGAGGGGGATGAACATTAGCGAGGCCCTGCTCCTCCTCCAGCCCCCGCCCATGCACGTGAAGAGCCAGCTCAGGCTGCTCCAGCTCGCCCAGGAGGCAGCCAGCCGGGCCGCCGAGAGCGTGGCGAGCCACGCCGACGAGATCGCCACGGGCATACTAGCCGGGAGCCTGGAGGAGGAAGGCCTGCCGAGAGACGCCGCCGAGAAGCTGGCAAGGCTAGCGGTCGAGGGCAGGCTCCGTCCCCTCGACGCTGCTGAGGCGGTGGCGGCCGGGGCCGCTGCCAGGATGAGGCTCCCCGGCAACGCCACCAGCACACTGGCAAGGCTCCTCGTGGAGGAGGACCCCGGTGCCAACGGCACCCTGGCAGCTAGCCCGGAGAGGAGCATGGAGGCCGCGGCCAGGCTTCTGGAGCAGCTGGGCGCCCCAGCCGGGGCCGTGGAGGCCGCGGAGAAGCTGCTCCGGGGGCATGGAGGCCGCAGGGAGGCAGCCAGGCTGGCGGCGGAGCTGCTCCAGCAGCGGCTCCCCGCTGAGGCCCGCGGCCTAGTGCCCCTGGTTCTCCAGGCTGACCCCGAGGCCCGGGGGCTGCTGGCCAAGAGCCCCAAGGAGCTGGCCAGGCTGGTTGCGGGGGCGAGGCGGGGCCTAGCCGGCTGAGAGAGCTGGCCCTGGAGCTTGTGGAGCGCCAGGCAGCGGGGCGAATGGGCGCCGAGAAGGCCCAGCTGGTTGTGGAGGCGCTCAGGCGCTACGACCCCGGGGCCCAGGGGCTGCTGGCGTCCAACGAGACCCTTGCAGCCGAGGCCGTGGCCTGGATGGTCGAGAAGCAGGGCAAGCGGCTGCCCTTCACCCCGGAGCAGCTGGTGGAGATGCTCCACAGCAGGGAGGCGTTGAAGAGGATAGTGGCCGGGGAGCTGCGCCGCCAGGTGCTAGCCCGCACCCCGGAGAACATGACGGGCACCGTGGAGGGGATGCTCGACACAGTGATCAGGGAGGGCCCCTGATCCCCGCGGAGAGGAAGTGGAGCCTGGTCGAGGAGCTGCTGGAGAAAGGGGTAAGGGAGAACATAGGCAGGATCAGCGTGGATGGGCTGAAGCCTCCGAGCTGGCTGCCGGGCGAGCTGGCCAGGCTAGCGGTTGAGGCGGCTAGGAACGAGACGAGCGTGGTGGGGGCGGCACGCCTGCTGGCGGAGAGGCTGCTGCTCGGCAGCGTGTACCCGAAGCTGCTGAGGAGTAGTGAGGGCCTCCTAGTATCCGGGGACCACCACGCCTTCACCGTGATGGGCGAGCCGCTGGGCTCTACGCAGGACGAGAGGGCGGGCAACACCGAGGCTGCCGGGAGGCTAGTCGAGGAGCTGCTGGACAGCATGCATATAGCCCATGGCAAGGTATATGTTAGTGGAAGCGACCTGCTCCTGAGCCAGGTGAAGAAGTATGCGAGGGAGGATGTCGAGAAGACTAGCAGGTTCAGCGGGATCGGCACCTTCATAGTGCTGCTGGTCATCCTGGAGAGCGTGTTCGCCGTCATACTGCCCTATGTAGGCATCTTCCTGGGCCTCCTGGTCGGCGGCGCCATCATCTACCTGGCGGCCAGCCACGGGATAGTGAGCCTCGACTCCCAGACCCACGCGCTGATGATAACCACGGCGCTGGGCCTGGGCGCGGACTACGCCGCCTACCTGGTGCACCGGTTCCGCGAGGAGTACGCTAAGCTCGAGGACGCCCGGGAGGCGGCTAGGAGGGCTCTCAGGCGTGCCGGCCCCGCCATAGTTGCCAGCGCGCTCACCGTGATCATAGGCTTTGGCAGCCTGCTGCTAGGCTGGGAGGTAGGCTTCCTACGCAGAATGGGCGAGAATATACCGGTAACCGTCGCCGCCGCCAGCCTGACCCTGGTGCCTGCCCTCCTAGCACTGCTCGGCGGCCGCCGCTGGTTCTGGTGGCCGAGGAGGCCGAGCAGGGAGAGGCGCGTGGGACGCGAGAGCAGGGTGATGAGGCTGCTGACCCGCTACGAGGCGCCCCTGTTCGCGGTCCTCGCCCTGCTGATAATCGTTTCCGGCCACTACTACGTAAGCTTCAAGGGCACCCATGACATGAAGCTGATGCTGCCGGAGAGCGCGCCAGCCCTCCAGGCGTTCAACGTGCTAAGCGAGGAGTTCGCCCCAGGCATAACGGACCCGGTCTACGTGGCCGCGGTGCTCCCCCACAGCGTGTGGGAGGACAACTCTACCGCTGCTATGCTGGATGGACTGGTGGACAAGATAGCGGAGGTGCCCGGCGTCTACAAGGTCCTAGCCCCCACCAGGCCCCACGGAGTGAAGGTCAGCATCGGGGAGGCAGCGCGCAGCGGCGGCAGGAGGCTCACAAGCAGCGGCGGCAGGGTGGCGGTTATCCAGGTCATACTCGGCGTGGACCCCTACAGCCGGGAGGGCCAGGAAGCGGTGGAGGAGATACACCGGGTGGCCCACAGCTACGCCAGCAGCCACGGCTTCACCGTCTACGTGGGCGGCGCGCCCTACGGCGTACTGGAGATGGATGAGCTTCTCCACAAGCTGTACTACCACCGCATCCTCCCCGCGGCGGCGCTGCTAATGATACTAGTCTTCACAGTGGTGTTCGGCAGCCTCGTGGCTGCAGTAGTAGCGCTCACGGTGATAATAGGCGCCGCGGTTATGGGGATAGCGGCGAGCATACTGCTTTTCCAGGACCTGCTCGGGAAGCCCGTGCTATGGTTCCTCAACATAGTGGCTATGATGGCTGTGCTCGGCGTAGGCATGGACTATAACAGCTTCTTCCTGGCGAGGGCGCTCGAGGAGTGCCACCTAACCGGCTGCGACCCCAAGAAGTCGGTGGCTAGGGCGGCGGGCGCGGTGAGCCTCTTCATAATAGGCCTCTCGCTGGTGGTAACAGTCGCCTACGCCTCGATGATGACCGCAAGCAACACTGGTATGAGGGAGATGGGCTTTACGCTGGCCTCGACGGTGCTCCTGGCGGGGCTGATGGCGTCCTACCTGCTGACGCCGCTGGCTATATCGCTGCTGGGCAGGGCCGCGTGGTGGCCGTGGGGGATGAAGAAGAGGATAGAGCACTAGGGCAGCGGGGCCCTGCCTCCGCTTTTTCTCCTTCCCTTTTCTCCTTCCCGGGGGCCTGCTAGCCCAGTATTCTGCGTATAAGGGCCCTGTACACCTTCACAGCGTTCTCGAGCTCCTCCAGGGGCACGTACTCGTCCGGCTTGTGCGCTGCCCCGGGGGCCCCGGGCCCGTAGGTCACGGCGGGGATTCCGCGCTGCTGGAAGTACCTGGTGTCGAGGCCGCCAGTGCAGATGGTGCGGAGGGGCTCCAGGCCCAGCGCCTCCCGGACAGCCTCCGCCACGGTCTCCACGAAGGGGTTGTCCGGGGGTATCCAGGTTGCCGGCGCCTTCCCCGTGGTCTCGACCTCTACCCGGTAGCCCTTCTCGAGAAGCGGCGCCGCGGACTCCATGATGAAGTCCCGTAGTTCCCTCTCCACCTCGTCGGGGTCCTCGCCGGGTATGAGGCGGCGGTCTATGCTGAACCGGTAGTAGCCGGGCACGACATTGGTCTTGGCTCCCCCCTCGATCTCCCCTCCGATCGTGATCGTCGGGTGCGCCGCCCTGGGATCGTCCATGGGCAGGTCTGTTCTCCTCTCCGCCAGCCTGGGCTTGTAGCCATGGATAAGCCTGTAGGCTATCTCCACCATTGCCTCGAAGGCGTTGAGGCCGAGCCAGGGGGTTGAGCCGTGGGCCTGCCTGCCGTAGACGTGGACGTTCATCCAGACCGCGCCCCGGCTGCCTATCCATATCCTCGACGTGGTGCTCGGCTCAGCCACCAGGGCGTAGTCCGGGAGCGTCAGGCCCTCGTCGAGCATGTATTTCACGCCGGTCTCTCCCCCGGTCTCCTCGTCGGGGGTGAAGCTCAGCTCTATGCTGCCCCGCCGGGGCCTCCAGCCCTCCTCGACGAGGCCCCGGATAGCTGCTATTACAGCCGCTATCCCGCCCTTCATGTCCGTGGCGCCGCGGCCGTAGACCCTCCCGTTCTCGACCACCGGGTTGAAGGGGTCCCTGGCCCACCCCTGCCCCGGCGGCACCACGTCGTAGTGGCCGTTGAGGTGCAGCACAGGCCTGCCCTCGCCCAGCCTGGCCAGCACTATGAAGCGGGGGTAGCCCCTGGCCCAGGGGTAATGCTTCTCCACCACCTCGTCCGGGACGCGGACCACCCGGGTCTCGAGCCCCAGGGCCTCCAGCTCCTCGCGGAGAAGCCCGGCCATCTCCGCGTAGTGCTCGCCGGGAGGATTCACCGTGGGCACGGCTATGAGGCGCTGGAGGAGGTACACCACGTAGCTGTTCTCAGGCACCCCGGGGGTCACCCTTGCAGGCGCCGCCGGGAAGTCCCTAGGGCCGCGGGCGCCGGCGGTAATATGTCCGAGGCTCTGCTGCGCGGCCCTGGCGCTGCTCACCAGCGCGCTGTGGGTATACGCCGTGCTGAGGAAGCGGGATGCCAGGACCAACTTGCTGATACAAGCGCCTGCCTGGTTCCTGTGGATAACTGTGACGGCCGCCCTTATATGGTGGACTGCGGCGGTGCTGCCGCATTACCCGTGGATACAGAAGGTTGGCGCCGGCAGCATGGTGCTGGTATCGCTGGCCGCCGACTTCCTGCTGATCTACCTCTACGTGGTGGGGCTGCAGAGGGCCAGGAAGGCGGCGGTCGAGGCCGCTGCGAGGAGAGCCTAGCCAGTACATCCCGGCGGCTGGGGGAGCCTACCCACTCCCCCTTTTTCCTCCCCTCTCGGCGTACCCCTGTCTCCTAGGGGATGCGGCTTGCTAAGATTCCTCCGCAGGCTCCTGGGCGAGGCTAAAGCATTCATAACCGGGATGCAGGAGGCCCTAATCGAGCAGAGCGTGGAGGTCCTTGAGCTCGAGCTGCTGGAGCTCGAGCACGCCTTCCTAAGCCTCGTTCTCGGCAGCCTCGTAGGCCTCCCTCTGGCCCCCATGGGGGTCGCCGCCGAGCTGGCTCCCCTGCTTGAGGGGGAGACGCGCATACTCTTCGAGAGGACCTGGCGCGGCGCCGACGCGATAGCCGACCTGTTCAGCAGGATGGGGGGTGAGTGGTAGAGCCTTGCCCTGGCTGGTGGAGGGCCTCGATACGGAGGGCTGGAGGCTCCCCCACGTGGTAATGGTTATGGGTAAGGGCGGGGTGGGGAAGACCACTGTAGGGCTACGGCTGGCCTACGAGCTGTCCAGGCAGGGCCGCCGGGTGCTTGTGGCGAGCCTGGACCCGGCCGGCCACTTGCTCGAGTACCTCAGGCTCCCCGGGCCGCTCCGGGAGGTGGAGAAGGCCCCTGGGCTTAGGGCGGTCCAGTACGAGGTCGAGGGGGTTGCGAGGAAGGTTGCGGAGGAGTACTCGATGCTCCTCCGCAGGCTCATGCCGGGGCTGCAGGCGCTGAGCATCGAGAGGGCTGTGGAGGTTATCCGGGAGGCGCCGGGTTTCGAGGAGGAGGTCTTCCTCCGGATACTGAGCCAGCTCTATCAGCGCCGGGACGTGGACATCGTCATAGTGGACACCCCGCCCACCGGCATAGCGCTGCGCGTGGTCTCGCTCCCGGGGCTCCACCTCTTCTGGGTTGAGAGGCTGAGGGAGCTGCGGGAGAAGATAGTCTCCATAAAATACGCTATAGCAAACGCCATGGGTAGGCCCGTGGAGGCCGACGACCCGGTGCTGAAGAAGCTGGAGGAGCTGAGGGGGCGCTACGAGGCGCTCCGGAGGGAGATGACCGACCCCGCCCGCACCAGCGTGGTAGCTGTGGCGACGCCGGAGCCCCTCCCAGTCTACGAGGTGGAGGTGATAGCCGGGAAGCTCGCCAGCCTGGGCATAGCGCTCAAGATGATCGTGGCCAATAGGGTGCTGGGGGAGCGGGCCCGGGGCCTAGGCTTCTCGGAGGTGGAGGAGAGGAGCCTCAGCCGCCTGGAGGAGGCAAGGTGCCGGGCGGACCCGCCGCCAAGCATGGCGCTGGTAGCCCACATGGGGAGAGCGCCCAGCAGCCTCGGGGACGTGGAGAAGCTCGGCGACTACATCCTCGAGGTAAGGCGGGGCTGCAGCGGGTAGGAGGCCGGCGCGGGTAGAATGGGCAGCAAAAATCCTTGCCCGGGCCCCCGCGGCGCCCCGGGCCCCCGGGGGCTGGAGTGGCTTACTTGGTGCCACCGTCCTGGTTCCGGTTCTGGCTGCCCTGCTGGGTGGGGCTGGGAAAGGCGCTGGGCAGCTCCGGGAACTCGGCCCGCATCCTCTGCTCGGCTACGGCCGCAGCCTCCTCCATTATCTTCTTGGCCTCCTCGCTGTACACCGTGGGCGCGCCCGTGAAGCTGGTGAACTCTCCTGCCTCTGTCACCACGCCCTCGAGCATCTCGCCTATCTCGGCCATCTCCAGGCCTATCTCCGGCACCAGGCCGGTGAGGTGGCGGCGCAGGTCCCTTATCACGCCCACCACTGGGGCCAGGCCCACCAGCACGTCGCCCATAGTCATGACAGTCTCTAGCCTCAGGGCCACCCTCTCTATGGCGTACTTGGCGACCAGCAGGCTCTTTATCATCTTCCTCAGCTCTGCTACCTCGCCGGCGTACATCGCTGCCCTAGTGGTGTCCTTCTCCATCTGTGCCTGGACCACCTTCTCGAACAGCGCCTGGTCCCGCTCCTTCATCTTAGCTATGATGTACTCCAGCTTGTTGTTCTGCACGCGCAGCTTGTACAGCGCTAGGGCGAGCTTGTGCCTCATGGGGGGCGGGGGGTTTATCGTGTTCTTAATCCTCTCTATGACGCCGGGGCCCTTGGGCTGCGGGTTCCAGGCCTTTGCGAAGTCCTCTACCCTAGCCATGGCTCTCAGCGCCGGTTGATAGCTTCTAGCCCCCAGTAACCGGGTAAGCCCGGCGCCCCGGTGGCACCGGGCCTCATGTCTTATAAGAGGGGGTCCGCGGGCGCCGGGGCCGCGGTGGCCCGCCAGTGGGCCCGGCCGGGTGGCTGGCAGTCTACACGCTGATAGCGCTCTCTTCGGCCTCTGTGGTCTGGTTCTTCCAGGTCCGCCGGAGCATGTTGATGCGTATGAGGGCTGTCGTAGGCATACTCGAGGACGTGTTCCGGCCGAGGGATAAGACCTACACCCTTCTAGGCTACCTGGTGGGGTTCCGCGCCGTCTACCGGCTCGACTGGCCCTGGGCCGGCAGGGCCTGGATCCTCTACACCATGCCGCCCAGCCACGTCTTCCTCTACCTGCCGGTGGTAGTCCTCCAGCGGCGGAGGGACCGGCTGGAGGTGACCCTCCGCCTGGCCTCGCCGCTCCCCGGGGAGGCCCACGTCTACGACCCGGGAGACCGGTGGGCCAGGAGGCTCGTGGCCCGCGACACCGCCGAGTCGCGGGGGAGGCTCCGCGAGCGGGAGCTGGAGCTGGCCGGCAAGAGGTACCGGGCCCTCTACAGCGGCGAGGAGGCGTTATCCAAGGCGGAGAGGCTGGCCCAGGAGCTCCTCGCCAGGGGCGTGGACGTGCGCCGGGTCACGCTCGACGATGGGCGCCGAGCCCTCCACGTATCCCTGGCCCCCAGCCTCGACACGCTGCGGGAGGCGCTGGAGACCGTGAAGAGGTCTGCTAGGCTTCTCGCCGGCTCCTAGCCCGCTCCACGAGCCCGGCAAGCTCCCTCAGCTTATCCTCCACGCCCTCCTCTCGGGCCCGCCTCACGAGGTAGCCCCAGTCGAGCCTATCCCTCCACACGGTGTAGATCCAGAGGGCCTTGTCCCGGTCCTCCGTAGAGCCCCAGTGCTTCCAGCCGGCCAGGTAGCGTACCAGTATCTCCTCCGGCGGCTCGATGTAGACGTGGTAGCCGTCCACCACCAGCTTCACCGGGGGCGCGGGCCGGCTATAGACCGTCGACACGATGTCTACCGACTTGACCGCGAGCGCCTCGTCGCGGGGCAGGTAGCCCCTGGCCAGGGGCTCCGCCACGCGGCGCAGGAGGGCCTCCAGGACCAGGAGGGCCGCCCTGCCCTCCACTATCACGTCCACATCCATGGTGCGGTAGACCCTGCCCGTGTAGACCTCGGCCGCGAAGCCCCCTGTCACTATTATCCTGCCGAGCCCCTCCTCCTCCAGCCTCGTGTTGAGCCAGGCCAGGAGGAGGAGGAAGCGCCTCGTCTCGTCCCGTTGGAGGCGAAGGCGGGGCAGCAGCTCCCCGGCCAGCTCCTCGAGGAGCCTCGCCGCTAGCTCCTCAGCCTCAGCACCCGCCTCTCCCCTGCCCTCCCCCACTCGACCACCTCCACTAGCAGCTGGGAGGACTCTACCGCCAGCATGGCCAGGCGCAGGCTGTCCTGGAGGCTCCTGCGGCCCCTGCGCGCCTCCCCCCGCTGCCGAAGCGCTGCGGAGAGGCGGGCGGCCTCGCGGCGCCGGCGCCGGGCAAGCTCCTCCACGTAGGCGTAGTCAAGCACCCTCTCCACGGCCCCCCGGCCCCCGGGCTCTGGGAGGGGCTGGCAGGCCCTAATACCGTGGCGCCCCGGGGGCGGGGCTGGGGGAGGCCTTGGCTCGGTATGCCGTCGTCCTGGCGGCGGGGAGGGGGGAGAGGCTCTGGCCGCTCACCTCCACCAGGCCCAAGCCGCTGCTCCCCCTGCCTGGCGGGGAGACGCTGCTCAGCCGCCTCCTACGCCAGCTCCAGGGCCTCGTAGACGGCGTAGTGGTTGTCGTGGCCGGTGGCTGGGCGGGTGAGGCGGTGAGGAGGCACCTGGAGGAGAAGGGGCTCGCCGCCAGCTACGCTGTGCAGCGGGAGCAGCGGGGCACCGGTGACGCCGCCAGGGTGGGGGTTGAGGCCCTCCCACGGGGCGTCGACGAGGTGCTGCTGGTCAACGGGGACCTCCTCGTCTCCCGCGGCCTGCTCGAGGCTGTGGCCGGGGCCGGCGCCCCCGCCCTCGCGGCCGTGCCGAGCGAGAGGTCCTGGGAGTACGGGGTGGTGGACATCGACGAGAGGGGCTGCCTGCGGGGGATCCGGGAGAAGCCCGCGGACGCCAGGCCGGGGAGCCTGGTCAGCACGGGGGTGATGCTCCTCCCCCGCGGGAGGCTCGAGGAGCTGCTCCGGGGGCTGAAGCCGAGCCCCCGGGGAGAGCTGGAGGTCACCGACGCGCTCACCGCCCTCGCGGCCGAGGAGTGCGTGAGGATCGTCACCGGGGACTGGCTGTGGATGGACGTGGGGAGGCCCTGGGAGGTCATAGAAGCCTACAAGGCGGTGTTCAGGGAGAGGATGGGCCCGAGGAGGGAGCCCCTGGTGGAGGGGGAGGCCGAGCCCGGCGCCGTGCTCCGCGGCCCCGTCTACGTGGCGCCCGGGGCCGTGGTCCGGAGCGGCACCGTGGTCGAGGGCCCCGCCTGGATCGAGGGCGAGGCGGGGCCCCTGGCGAGGCTCCGGCCCTGGAGCTTCCTCCTCCGGGGGAGCAGGGCAGGGGCCCACACGGAGGTGAAGGCGAGCATTCTGATGGAAGGCGCTAAGGCCCCCCACCTCAGCTACGTGGGCGACAGCGTGGTGGGGGAGCACGCCAACCTCGGCGCCGGCACGGTCACGGCCAACCTGCGCTTCGACCACTCCACTGTAAAGATGACGCTGAAGGGCCGCCGCGTCGACACCGGTAGGAGGAAGCTGGGCGCCTTCATAGGCGGCTACGCGCAGACCGGGGTCAACGTCTCCCTCCTCCCCGGGGTGAGGGTGGGAGCCTACAGCTGGATCTACCCCGGCGCCGTGGTCTCGAGGGACGTGCCCGACTGCAGCTTCCTGGCCCCACGCGGCCAGGAGTACGTGGTAGAGGACCTAGCGGGGAGGATAGAGTGCCCGAGGCACCTCGACAGGCGGGTAAAAAGCTAGGGGGTCTCCGAGGCTAGGGCTTAGGGAGCAGTATTGCTGCATGAAGCTCTACACTACGACAACCTCAGCTAGATGGAGGGTTCCCGCCCTTATTCCCTGCTCTCCCCACTTTCTTATATAAACTTAGCTTATAACTTAGAGCGTTACGCATAAGTAAGAGGGAGCTTCTACCAGATAAGTGAGAGCATACTAATGGGGCCGCCGGGTTCACTATAGTAGCCGCGCCCGGCGGCCCCGAGGGTGCCCCGGCTGCCGCCCTCGCCCCTCCCCATTTCTTCATGCAGTCGAGGCCTGTGGAGAGTAGGGTGGAGGTACCGTTCCCAGCACCACTCTTCTCCGCAGCAGCCTCTAGTCAGCAGTTTGACGTAGCGCCGGGGTGCGCTAGGAGGCCTCTATGAGGCTCCCCACCTGCTCGCCCCGGACGGCTCTGGCCACGTTCCAGGGGTCTGAGCCGTCCACCACGCGGACGGGTATCCTGCTCCGCTCTACTATGGAGAGGGCGAGGGGGTCGAGGAGCTCGTAGCGGCCGGGCTCAAGGCTCTGCTCGAGGACCCGGCGCAGCTCCCCGTAGCTCAGCCTGGGTATGAGCCTGGCCTCGGGGCTCCTCCTCGGGTCCGCGGTGTAGACGCCTTCAACTGTCGTGGCCAGCACGAGCAGCTCGGCGCCGAGGGCCTCGGCCAGCAGCGCAGCCACCCCCGCGGTGCTCTGGCCGGGCTGGAAGCCCCCGGCGACCAGTATCCTCCCCGTGGCCGCGGCCTCGAGCGCCTCCCAGAGGCTCCTCGGGGGCTCCGGGTAGGCCTCCGGCTGCAGCACGGCGGCGAGGAGCCGGGCGTTCAGCCGCGCCGCCTCTATCCCCAGCATGTCCTGGAAGGCCTTGCCGGCGCCAGCCTCCTCCGCCGCGGCTATGTAGGCCCGGGCCACGGGGCCCCCGCCCACCACTACGGCGAGCCGGTAGCCCTCCCGGCTGAGGAGCCGGAGCACCTCGGCGTAGCGCCGCACCATGCCCGGCTTCTCCGGGTTCACGTGCTTCCCGCTGATCTTCACCACCACCGTCGGCGCCACGGCTGCGCTCCCTGGGGTCCATGGCGGCCCGGGGGCCGAGTTAAGTCATTAACCTCGGCCCTGCGGCCCCGGGGCTAGTGAGGGTGGCGAGGGGGAGCGCTTGGGTGTAGCGCTGGCCGTCGTGGCGTGGATCCCGGCTAGGCTAGCGCTGTTCGCGGCGCCGCCGGCGCCATGCTGGTATCCAGGGGGCTCGCGGGCGCCATGGTCTCCGGCGTCGGGGGCGTCCTCGGCGGCCTACCCAGGGCCGCCGGCCGCTGCCGGGAAGGGGGCAGGCGCTGGTAGGAGGGGTCGGGGACCGTGACTAGGAGGCTGCTGGTGCTCGTCGAGACCCAGGATAGGCCTGGGCTGCTGTCCAGGGTATCCGGGCTCCTCCACAGCCTAGGCGCCAACGTGGCTACCAGCCTGGGCTACAGGGTGGACGGGAGGGCGAGGATACTCTTCATGGTGGATGCGAGGCTTGAGCCCGGGGAGCTGGCTGAGCGGATCAGGGAGCAGCTCGGCGGCGAGGCACGGGTGGAGGCCGCCTACCTGGGCCCCGAGGGCGCCGAGCTGCTGGCGGAGTTTCTCGAGGACAAGCCGGGGCTTGTGAACCTTCTGGAGCTCTATCTCGACCCCCCGGATCTCCTGGACGCGCTGCTCCGCCTCCCTGAGGAGGCCCGGCGCCGCATATACCGCGTGCTCTCCCACAGCAGCCTCGCGAGGATAATGCTGCTGGCCGACGAGGCCACGGCGCAGGAGATAGCTGGGAGCCTGGACCCCGACCATCTCGCCAGGGCGCTGGCCGCCCTGGAGCCCGACGAGACGGTGGATGTGCTGCAGAAGCTCCCGGAGAAGCTGCGCCGCCAGCTCCTCGGGAGGCTCCCGGAGCCCCTCCGCGAGGAGGCGCAGAGGCTGCTCCGCTATCCCCCCGACACCGCTGGCGGCGTGATGACCACCAGCGTACCGGTGCTCCGGGCCGACGACACCGTGCAGCGGGCTCTCCAGGAGCTGCGGAGCGGGGAGCACGATGTGCGGGACACAGTGGTGGTTGTGGACAGCCAGGGCAGGCTCCTCGGGCTGGTCACCGTAGACCAGCTCCTCCGCGCGGGCCCCGGGGAGAGGCTGGGGAGCCTGGCGCTGAAGCCGAGGGCAACTGTGGAACCCGAGGCCGACAGGGAGGAGGCTGCCAGGATAATGCTCCGCTACGATATCAGCAGGCTCCCCGTGGTGGACCAGGAGGGCAGGTTCCTCGGGCTAATCACCATAGAGGACATGGCCGGCGTGCTCACCGAGGAGGCGGCGGAGGACATAGCCCTGCTCGGAGGCGTGGAGGCGCCGAAGGAGAGGTACCTGAAGGCCAGGGTGCTTGACCTCTTCCGCCGCCGCATACTGTGGCTCCTCATGATATTCCTCGTGGAGAGCGTGACAGCCAACATAATTAAGGGCTACGAGGACGTTATACGCCGCATAGCCCTGCTCGCAGCCTTCATACCTCTGGTGATGGATACCGGCGGCAACGTCGGGAGCCAGGCCAGCTCGATGATAGTCAGGGCGCTGGCCCTCGGGGAGATATCGGAGAAGAGCCGCCATGACATAGTATATGTTCTCCTAAAGGAGGTGGCCACCGCAGCCCTCATAGGAGCAGCTATGTCGGCCGTGGGGTTCGTCTTCGCGCTCCTCCTGAGCGGGGGCGAGGTGAAGCTCTCGCTAGTAGTAGCGCTCACACTCTTCATAGTTATCATGATGGCCGATGTTATAGGCGCAAGCCTCCCCATACTGGCCAGGAGGCTGGGCATAGACCCCGCAACCTTGTCGTCACCGCTGCTCACCACTATAACCGACATAGGGGTCACGGTTATCTACATGGGTCTCGCATCCTACCTTATACTCGGGAGGTAGAGGGGCAGGCGGGAAGAGAGGGCTGTGAAGAGTGTGGCGGGCTCAAGCCCCGGGGGGCCTGCCCCCGGGGGATGCAGAGAGTGGACCCGCTGAGCCCTCTGCTGACCCGCGCAGGGCCTCCCTGCCGCGGGCCTCTTCAACCAGCCCTGTGGGAGCCCCTGGGGTGGAGGGTCGCCGGGATGAGCCGTAGGATGAGGTTTGGGCCAGCCGGCAAGCCTGTGGGCATGAAGAGCGGGGACTACGTGAAGGCCATAGAGTACGTGGCCAAGGAGGGGCTCGAGGCTATAGAGTACGAGGCGGTGCGCGGGGTACGGATCAGCGAGAAGAAGGCGAGGGCTATACGGGAGGCGGCAGAGAAGTACGGGACAACACTGTCCATGCACGCACCCTACTACATAAACCTCGCTGGCAGCGAGGAGACCATAAGGAAGAGTATTGAGAGGCTTAGGGCTGCTGTGAGGGCGGCGAGCTGGATGGGCGCCTACGCGGTCGTCTACCACCCTGGCTACTACCGGGACAATCCTAGCCCGAGGGATGCGCTCCGCAAGACCATCGAGAGCCTCCGGCCCCTCGTCGAGTGGATGAAGCAGGAGGGTATCCGGGGGGTGTGGCTAGCCCCCGAGACGACTGGCAAGACAAGCCAGGTGGGGAGCCTGGACGACGTGATAGAGATATGCAGGGAGGTAGAGTTCAGCAGGCCGGCCGTCGACTGGGCCCACCTATACGCCAGGAGCGAGGGCAAGTACATAACCAGCCTGGACCACGTCATAGAGGTTATAGAGAGGATAGAGAGGGAGCTTGGAAGCTGGGCTGTGAAGCCCCTCCACACCCACTTCAGCAGGATAGAGTACGGGCGGGGCGGCGAGAGGGAGCACCACACGCTGAGCGAGACCGAGTACGGGCCGGAGTGGAGGATAGTCTGCAGGGCCTACAAGGAGACCGGGATAGAGGGCGTGGTGATCTCCGAGAGCCCCCTGCTAGACCAGGACGCGCTTGTAATGAAGAAGATGTGCGTCGAGGAGGGCTACATCTAGCCCCTGGCCTCCCCGGCCCCCCTGCCCTCCTCTACCAGCCTCTGGAGCCTCTGGAGGGCGGACGCTACCAGCCTCTGGTGCTTCGCCTCCTCCTCGGTGAGCAGCTCGGCGAGCTTCCGGAGCGTTGTGCCCGGCTCGGCCAGCGGCACTATGCCCTCATAGTTGCTGCGGGCCAGGTCCTCTATGGTAGCGTGCGCCTCCAGGAGGCCGAGGAGCCTGCCCATGTCCTCTGGCCTGGGCTTGTAGCTCAGCACCTCCTTCACCGTAACCTCTATCTCGCTTGCTGCGCGTATCAGCGCCCAGGCTATCTCCTTGTGCACGATGCTATCCATGGCTATTAGGAGGAGGTTCCACCTACTGTCCTCGTCGTGGCAGAGCCTCGCCAGGTCGCCATAGGCCCTTGCCTCACTCATCTCGTCCAGGGCTATGTCCTCTAGGAGCTTCTTCATCCTGTCCAGGGACGCCAGCAGCCGCTCTAGCCGCTGCTCGAGCCTGCCGGCTCCCTCGCTCGCCACGGCGCCCCACCGCCTAGAGAGGGCCTCACCCTGCCGCCTCAAGGGGCTATGCCGAGGGCTATTAGGGGTTTCACCCGCTGCCGGGGGCTGGGCCGCAGCCACTATAGAGGCCCCCGGGCGTCCACGCCGGGGGATGGGAGGAGGCCTCAGCGGGAGTATCAGCCATGACGGGGGCTTCTCACGCCTCCCTGCCGGGGGCGGCGTTCTACGCCGGCATCGTGCTCGCCACAGCCCTCCCCGGGCTATACGTGCTGGTGCTCCGCGGCGACCCCGAGAAGGCGTGGGCCAGGCTCCGCGCGCTCATGGCCGCCGCGCTGGCGGCGGGGGCGCTCATGGCCGCGGGGGGTGGCGGTGTCGACCCCCTGGCGGCGGCCATGGTTGGGCCGGCCCTGGGCCTTGTGTACCTGGCTATCAGCTGGAGGCTTGGCAGGAGGACGCTGGGCAGCCTCGTCTACAGGGTTGGCGGCCGGCTCTACAGGGTCTTCCTGCTATCCTCCGGCCTGCCCACAGCCTTCACCGTGGCGGCCCTGGGGAGGATCTACGTGTCGAGGGGCCTCTACGAGAGGCTGAGGCCGGAGGAGGCGGGGGCCGTGGTGGCACACGAGGCTGGGCACCTGGAGGCCCTTCGGCCCCTCCCCCCGCTGGTGCTCGCCGGCCTCGTGGCCCTCCTCGCCTCCTGGCTGGTAGCGGCCGCTATGAGGCTGGCCGGGGCGGGGCCTCTGGGGGCCGCCGAGGCGGCGGCTATGCTGCTGGCGGCGGGGCTGGCGTGGGTGAGCTTCAGCTGGGCCTGGGAGCACCTGGCTGACATATACTCGCTCCGGGCGGCGGGGGCCTGGAGCATCTCAGCCCTCTACCGGATGACGGGCGCGCTTCCAGAGGAGCCAGTGGTGGCCCGGGCCTACCTCGACGCGCTCCTGGGCCTGAGGCCCAGGAGGGGCCCCGGGGTGGTCTTCCTGGTCAACCCTCACCCGAGGCCGGGGCACCGCCTATACCTCATGGAGAGGCTTGCCTGGCTAGGCCGGGGGCTGCTGTAGCCGCGGGGTGAGGTTCTCCAGCTCCCCCAGGCTGAGGGGGAGGCGGCGCACGAGGGCGGGGCCCCAGAGCCCCTCAGCAGTGTCGAGCGCTGCCTCGCCCCAGGCGTGGCCCTCCCCCGGGTCCGCCAGGTGGGCTCCGAAGACCACCCCGTCGACCACCGCCAGGCCGAGGCTGTGGCCGCTCTCATACTCTACGCAGACCAGGCCGGTGAACCTCTCCGCTACGAGCTCCTCGCCCAGCCGGAGCCACACGTCGCCCTCCATCTCGGCGGCCTCGGCGCTGGAGGCTAGTATGCACGCGGCCTCCGCCGCCCCGTCGAGGGGGAGCCCGGCCTGGGCGAGGCTGTGGCAGGCGGTCTTCTCGACGCCGAGGCTCACGGCCAGCTCACCGCTGGGAGGGACTAGGCGCGCGGGAGGGCTAGGGGCTTAGGGGGCTGTAGAGAACCATGTATCACCGCCGCCTCTTCTCCAGCTGCGAGAGCTCCGGGGAGGAGGGCCTCAGCCAACCCGGCTTACGCCATCAGCGCCGCCGTGGTGGCGCCTCGGCCCGGGGTTCGCTTCCGGCGCGTTCATCACGTCCCCGGGGGCTACCCGGGGCCCGGAGCCCTATAGCCTGATAGCCTCCAGGCGGCCGGGGGCTGCGGCGTGACATCGTTATAGGCGGGCTCTACAGCCCCGCGGCCCTCCCCCGGGGAGTGCATCCCCGTGGGGGGCGAGTGCTGCCGCGACGTGGTGTGCGAGGGCTGCCCAGTGCTCCTCGTCCTGGATGAGAGGAGGAGGTTCCTGTTCCGGGTCGAGAGGGGCAGGGTGCAGGGCAGCGACCGGGGCGTGGTGAGGCACGACGACCTGGTGGGGCTCCGCTACGGCTCCTGGGTGAGGCTGAGCAGCGGGGCCCTGGCGCTGGTGCTCCAGCCCCGGCTGGTCGACTACATGGAAAGGGGGCTGCGCAGGAGGAGCCAGGTGATATACCCGAAGGACCACGGCCTCATACTCATGCTGCTCGACCTCAAGCCGGGGGCCCGGGTGCTCGAGATAGGGGTGGGCAGCGGCTACACTACAATAGTCCTCGCTCAGGCTGTGGGAGCCACCGGCAGGGTCTACAGCTACGAGGTCCGCAGCGACATGCTGGAGACCGCCAGAAAGAACCTGGAGACGGTGGGGCTTCTGGACCGCGTGGAGCTGAAGCACCGGGACGCGAGGCTGGGGGTGGACGAGGAGGGGCTGGACGCGGCCGTGGTGGACATGCCCGACCCCTGGGCGGTGCTACCGGTGCTACACCGCGCCCTCCGCCCCGGCGCCGGCGCCGTCTTCTTCCTCCCGGCGGTCAACCAGGTCTCGAGGCTCCTATCCGCGATGGATCTCCGCGGCGGCTGGGCGGAGACCCGGGTCTACGAGGTCCTGCTCCGCGAGTACGAGCCCCGGGGCGACGCGCTCAGGCCGAAGACGACTATGATAGCCCACACGGGCTACCTCGTCTACGCGAGGAGGGTGGAGGAGAGGCCGGCTCAGGTAGGGGATAGAAATAGGGGCTAGCCGCCGGCCAGGCTGGTGACCAGCTTCACCGCGTCCTCCACGCCGGCCGCCACGTACCTCCTGGCCCCCGCCTCCAGCATAGCCTGGGGGTCCTTCAGCCCGTGGCCCGTCAGCACTATCACCACTGTCTCGTCGCTTGATATGACCCCCTCCTCGACGAGCTTTATGAGGCCCGCCAGGCTCGCCGCGCTGGCAGGCTCCACGGCGACGCCCTCCAGCCTCGCCAGCATCGCCTGGGCCCGGAGTATCTCCCTATCACTCACCATCGTGAAGACGCCGTTGCTCTCCCGCACTGCCCTCATAGCCTTGGGCCAGTTGACCGGGTGCCCTATCCTTATCGCTGTCGCCCTCGTCTCCGGCTTGTCTACGAAGAGCGGCTCGTTCAGCCCCTTCCTCCAGGCCCTGGCTAGCGGCGCCGCGCCCTCAGCCTGCACCCCCGCCATCCTCGGCAGCCTGTCTATCAGCCCGTGGCGGTGGAGCTCCCGGAACCCCTTCCATATAGCGGATATGTTGCCCGCGTTGCCCACTGGGACCACCACCCAGTCGGGCGGCTCCCCTCCAAGCGCCTCGACAACCTCGTAGGCGAGGGTCTTCTGGCCCTCCAGCCTCCAGGGGTTGAAGCTGTTCAGAGGGTAGAGCCTCGCATCCCTCCCCACCGCCTCCATCACGGCCCTCAGCGCGTCGTCGAAGCTCCCCTCTATCTCCACTATATCGGCGCCGTAGAGCACGCTCTGAGCCAGCTTGCCCAGCGCCGTCTTCCCGCGGGGCACCACCACTATCCTCCGGAGCCCCGCCCTGGCGCCGTAGGCGGAGACGCTTGCAGCAGTGTTGCCCGTGCTCGCCACCACGAGAGCCCTGGCGCCGGCCGCCTTAGCCAGCGTCACCGCCACGGTCATGCCGCGGTCCTTGAAGCTCCCCGTCGGGTTCTGGCCCTCGTTCTTAGCGTAGAGCCTCCGGAAGCCCAGCATCCTCCCTATGTTCTCGAGCTCCACCAGCGGGGTAGCCCCCTCGCCGATGCTCACGGGCTTGACGCCGCTTACCGCCGGCAGAAGCTCCCGGTACCTCCAGACCCCGGGCCTCCGCTGCTCCCAGAGCCTCCAGGATGGAGGCCTCGCGGGCTCGACCTTGACATCGAGGAGGCCGCCGCAGCGGGGGCAGCGGACCAGCCTCGGGTGCGGCGGGTACCTGGCGCCGCACGCCACGCACTGCAGCTCTACTTCATTCTCGAATCCAAGCGCATCGCCCGCCTCGTATCCAATCTCCCACGCCAAGCCCACGGCTAACCCGGGGCCGCGATATAAGCATAGCGGCTAATCCCTCTCCACGCCCACCAAGCCCCCGCAATAGACCGCAGCATCCTATAATGGCAAGACTTTTAGCTAACAACTGTTACGCAGTATATAGTAAATAATTGAAGAGGTTTTCACGTGCCCAGGAGGAGTGGTGGTGCCATGGCTCAGCGCACAGGCCTCATAGCCGCCGCGGTCGTAATAATAGTTATCATAGCTATAGCAGCCGCCATAACCCTCCAGCGTGGAGGCAAGCCCGCGGCAACCACCACAGCGCCGCCGGCCACCGCGGCCACCACGACTACAGCCGCCGCATCCTCCCCAGCAGCAACGGCAGGCCAGGCCAAGCCCTCCAAGCCAACACTCACCGGCAACATCGAGGAGGACATAGTAGCTATAGGCCGCTACCTAGCGGCTCAGGGCATACACAAGGCCACCTTCACCGTCTGGGGCGCCGGCGACCCCAACAGCGTGATGAGGACCCTCGCCGTCGCCGAGGCCGCGTACAGGCTCAACAAGATACTAGAGAAGAACGGCGTAGACTTCAGGATAGAGGTTAAGCAGAACTTCCGCCGCGGCGGCGGGGACAAGCTGGCAGAGGACTTCGCCGCAGCCTTCCAGAGCAACGCCAACCCCGACATAATGGCTAACAGCTACAAGCACATAGCGAGGTTCGCCGAGCAGGGCTACCTGCTCGACATAACCCCCTACCTGGAGAAGTACAAGAGCCTCCTAGGCGACTTCTACCCCAGCCTGCTCGCAGCCGTCCAGTACAAGGGCAGGTACTACGGCCTGCCGCAGGACACCGAGGCTAGGCCCCTCTACTGGCGCACCGACGTAGCAGCATGCATCAAGGAGAAGACCGGCAACGACATACTCGCCGGCCTCGCGGAGAAGATAGAGAGGGGCGAGGTAACCTGGCACGACATCTACCGCTACGCCAAGCTGGCGGTGGAGAGCGGGTGCAGCAAGTGGGGTGTGCTGCACCGTAAGGGCAGCGCCCACCCAGACCTAATACAGTTCATCTACGCCTTCGGGGGCAGGCTCTACGACCCCGAGAAGAACATGCTGGTCCTCGACGTGCCGGCCGTCTACAAGTGGCTCTACGTCGAGTGGCGGATGGCTCGCGACCACCTGCTGCCGGAGGACATGATGAGCTGGGACTGGGCCAAGCAGATACACCCCGCGGTGGTCAGCGGCCAGACGCTGGTGTGGATAGGCGGCACCTGGCACTGGACGGAGTGGCAGACTAAGCCCTACTACCTGGACCCGAAGACCGGCGAGAAGAGGCCGCTGACCACCGAGGAGGTGAAGAAGTACTTCTACTATACCCTCTTCGCAGCCGGCGACCCCGGTGATAAGCCGGTGACCCTTAGCCAGCCCTTCGTCTGGATGATAGCGAGCAACGCGGGCAAGGACAACCCCAGGTACAGCGAGCTCAAGGACGTGTACCACATGCTGGCGTTCCTCCTGGTAGTCAAGGCTGACGACCCTGACCTGGTGGCGATACACAGCATCATAAGCGCCCACCTGCCGGTGAGGAAGGCAGCGGCCGAGCTGATAGCAGACAAGGCGTGGGTGGAGAAGCTGGCCAAGCTGCAGGTAGACCTGAGCCCCGAGGTGAAGAACTCCATAGCCGATATAGTCAAGGCTACCGTCAACGACATAAACGTGGCGTTCCTCGCCAACGCGAGCAATATGCTGAAGTACACCCACCTGACCCCGATGCACCCCGACTACCCGAGGCTGGCCGACATATTCGCCAGCGCCGTGGACAAGGTGCTCCGGGGCGAGATGACCCCCGAGGAGGCCGTGAACTACATAATATCGAAGATCAAGGCGGACCCCGAGCTCTCCAAGACGGTGGAGATTGTCGGCGAGATCCCGAGGGACTGGAGCTTCCCCTAGCATCCCCCTAGGGGTGTGAAGCTGTGCCCAGGCCTAGGCTCGGCCCGGCAGCGTTTTTCCTCATGCCCGCCCTCTTCCTCATAGCCGTGTTCTACATAGCCCCCCTCATGCTCTCCATCTACATCGGGTTCACGCCTCTTAGGGATTGGAACCTGCACCGCTACCTCGGAAGCGTCACTACCTACAACTACGAGAGGCTCCTCCACCTGCTCCTCCACGACCCGGACGTTGGCAAGATCATACGCACAACCATAGTGTTCGTCTCGCTCACGCTCCTGGTCAACGTGCTGGGCGGCCTCGCCCTGGCTCTGGCGGCCTTCCTAATGGAGGAGAGCATCTCCCTGCCGACGAGGCTCGCCTGGATGCTTCCCCGCATGACGCCTATAGCAGTGTACTCGCTGATATGGTACTACTTCTTCCTCGGTGACCGCACCGGGACGCTCAACAGCATCCTCCTCCGGCTAGGCGTTATAGACAAGCCTGTGGACTGGGGCACCAACCCCGCGCTGCTCCCCTACAGCGACTGGGCCATACTGGTCCTCGTCAACGGCCTGGTGGGCGTGAGCTTCGGCATGGTGGTGTTCTACAGCGCGCTCCGCAGCATACCCAGGGAACACATCATAGCCGCGAGGGTGGACGGGGCCTCCACCTGGCAGCTGGTTAGGCACATACTGGTTCCCCAGCTCCGCTGGCACCTGGTGTACGTTACCATCTGGCAGCTGCTCAGCCTCGTCACAACCTACGCCCACATATTCCTGCTGGTGGAGTGGGGTGCCCTGGACAGGTGGTGGGGGAGCACATGGGCCCTCTACGTGTTCAACACTGCGTTCTCCACCGGCGACCAGGGCCTAGCGGCCGCTGCCTCCACCCTGCTCGTGGCCTTGGGCGTGGTGCTCGGCCTGGCCGCGCTCCGGCTGCTAGGCTTCCAGAGGATGATGCAGGAGCCGCGGGGTGAGATCTAGCCGTGCAGCTCCGCCTCCCCAGGCTGCGGAGGAGCGGGGCCGAGTGGTCCCAGCTCAGGGATGTGGAGACCCTGCCCAGGCGCCGCCTCACCCTGGTGCTGGGCCTGGCGGTGGGCCTGGCCACCCTCCCCCTGGTGCTGCTCTACCTGCTCCTCGTGCTCTCGAGCTTCGCCGACCACATGCTCTCGGGCCCCGACATATTCACCGCCCGCTACAGCCTCGATAACTGGAGGCTCCTCCTTGAGGGCCGGCTGGAGCCCGCCGCCGGCAGGCTCTACACGGCCCGCTACCTTGCAGCGATAGTGCTCAACACCTTCATAGTGGCGCTCGGCGTCACCGCCGTGGTTGTCGCGGCGAGCGTCATGGCGGGCTACGCGTTCTCCAGGATGAGGTTCCCGGGGAGGCGCAGGCTCATGGAGCTCATAATCCTGCTGCACGCTTTCCCGGGAGTGGCGCTTATCATAGCGGTCTACGCCATCTACGTCTGGAGCCTCGGGGCTGTGCCAAGGGACGCGGTTACGGGGTACCGCTTCCTCTACACCATCCTGGCCCGGGCGGCCCTGGAGATACCCATGAGCATATGGCTGATGAAGGGGTTCTTCGACAAGATACCCTGGGAGGTCGAGTGGAGCGCCCTTGTGGACGGGGCCTCCCGGCTCCGCGCCTTCTGGCAGATAGTGCTGCCCCAGGTCAAGCCGGGGATAGCAGCCCTCTCCATCTTCGCCTTCCTAGCGGGCTGGGAAGACCTGATATACGTGCACGTGTTCCTCTACACCGGGGGCATCAAGACGCTCGCTACCTTTATAGAAGAGGTGGTGGGTAACATAGAGACAGCCTACCTGCCCGTGGCGGCAGCCGCGGGCACTCTCTACCTGCTACCCACCATAGTCTTCTTCATCATCACCCAGAGGCTCCTCCTCGAAGCTGCCAGCGGCGGGGTGAAAGGCTGAATGGTGGAGGTCCGGCTCGAGAACGTGACAAAGAAGTTTGGCCGGGTAGTGGCGGTAGATAACGTGTCGCTGATCTTCCCCGACGGAAGATTCTCCGCGCTGTTGGCGCCGAGCGGCGCGGGGAAGTCGACGCTACTCTACCTGATAGCCGGGATCTACAAGCCGACGAGCGGCCGCATATTCTTCGGGGACCGGGATGTGACCGACCTGCCGCCGAAGGAGCGCAACGTGGGCCTGGTGTTCCAGAACTATGCGCTCTACCCACACATGACCGTGTATGATAACATAGCCTTCCCGTTGAGGCTGCGCAAGCTCCCCCGGGAGAAGATAGACGCTAAGGTGCATGAGGTCGCTAAGCTCCTCCATATAGAGGAGCTTCTCGACCGGTACCCGGGGCAGCTGAGCGGGGGCCAGCAGCAGAGGGTCGCCCTCGCCCGGGCGCTTGTCAAGGAGCCTGAGGTCCTGCTCCTAGACGAGCCCCTCAGCAACCTAGATGCCCTGCTGCGGCTCCGCATAAGGGCGGAGCTGAAGAGGCTGCAGAGGAGCCTGGGGATAACAGCGATATACGTTACCCACGACCAGTCGGAGGCCATGAGCATGGCCGACATGATAGTTGTGCTTAACCGGGGCAGGGTGCAGCAGGTGGGGAGCCCCGACGAGGTCTACAATGCGCCGCGCAACTTGTTCGTGGCCGGGTTCATCGGCTCTCCCCCCGCCAACATACTCCCAGGCAAGGCCGAAGAGGGCAGGGTTGAGGTCGCGGGCTCATGGTTCACGCCCAGGGAGGACTACTCCAGGGTGATGGCGAAGAGGGGGCTGAGAGAGGTAGTGGTGGCGTTCCGGCCAGAGCATGCTAGGCTCAGCCAGGAACCGGTGAAGGACACGCTGAGCATCATGGCTGAGGTCTACGTGGTCGAGCCGCTCGGCAAGGAGAACATCGTGACGCTGACGGCCGCCGGGGTCCCCCTGAAGGTTGTGACACCGCCGAACGTGAGGCCGGAGGCCGGGGAAAAACTCTACGTGGTCGTGCCGAGGGAAAAGGTTATGCTGTTCGACCCCGAGACGGAGCTCAACCTCGCCTACCTCGCTGAGGAGGCCAGGCGGTCCCTAGACTAGCCCCGCCTCTCGCACAGGACACATCTCCCGGCACAGGCCGGAGAGAGGGCGCCGGGATGGCCACGGGAAGGCCTTACTCATGCCTCCTAGCCGGCGCGGCCATCGGCGCCGGGGTTGTGCTAGCGGTAGCCGGGCTGCTCCTATACCACTACGCCGCCGGCAGCTACAAGCACCTCTACCAGGAGGCGGTGGAGTACCGCGGCCTCCTAGAGAGGTACCAGGCCGTACTCCGGGAGCTCAACCAGAGCGGGCTGCTCGAGGGCTACCGGGAGCTCGCGCGCCAGCTCCCCCGGGTCAGGGCCGCCCTCGAGGATTACCGGCGGGTTCTCGGCAACGCGTCTCAGGCTGCCGCGACGATAGAGGAGTTCTACAACCTGACCCATAGCAGCTGGTACAACAAGACCATGAAGATGCTGGCCGGGCTCGCCGGGAACCCCATTCTAGCCGTGCTGCTGAGGTCCAAGCTGGGGCTCGACACGCAGGCCGCCGGGCTCCTAGCAGCCCTCATGGCGGAGGCCCAGGAGGACACCGCCAAGGCGGCCAAGATCATAGAGGCTCTCCAGGGCCTGGACCGGCAGGCGGAGAAGTACCTCGCCACCCTGAGCAGGATCGTCGAGGAGCTGCCGCCGGATAGGCTGGAGCGCGACCTGGCCCAGGCCCTGGGAGCGCTGCAGGAGGCTGACAAGGCGCTTGCGAGGCTAGAGGAGAACCCGCCGGGGAAGCTCGAGGCCCGGGGCCTCGCCATCCTCGCCGCCGGCCTGGCGCTGGCGGGCGCCGGGGCCCTGCTGGCCCTGCGGCGCTGCGGCCCGTGACCAGGCCGCTAGTAGCCCCGGGACTTCAGCAGCCGGATGTACTCCCTCATCCAGGCAGGCATGTCGGGCGGCACCCTGGCGGTGACGAGGTTTCCGTCAACCACCACGGGCTGGTCCAGCCACTCGGCGCCAGCGTTTATCACGTCGTCCTTTATCCCGGGGTAGCTCGTGGCCCGGCGGCCGCGGAGCACGCCGGCGCTGATGAGTATCTGCGGCCCGTGGCATATGGCCGCGACCGGCCTCTCGTCCTCGAAGAAGCTCCTAGCTATCCTCTTCACGTGCTCGTTGTTCCTTATCCTCTCGGGGCCCCTACCGCCGGGGAGGACGAGGCCCACGTACTCGCGGGGGTCCACCTCCTCGAAGACCAGGTCGGGCTTGACGCTATACCCCCTCTTCCCCGGCAGGGTGTCCCGGCTGGGCCCCGCGACCAGGGTCTCATAGCCCTCCTCCTGGAGCCTGTAGAGCGGGTAGTAGAGCTCGATATCCTCGAACTCGGGGCCGACTAGGAACAGTATCCGCCTAGCCAAGGCCCAGGCCCCCGAGGTAGGCTCGCCGAGGCCCCCGGCTCTATTTCAGCGTTTCAAAGGCCCCTGCACCCGGCGGCCGCGTTGGCCACCATCCTCGCCACCTGGGCCGGGCCCATGCTGGTGCTCGGCCTCGGGGCACCCGCCACGTGGCTGTGGCCTCCGCCGCCCAGCCTGGAGGCGATGCAGTCGGCCCTCAGTTTCCCCCAGGTCCTTATGCTGAGCCCCCGGGGGTAGAGGATCACGGCGACATCGACCTCCCCAGGGCCGGGGACGAGGCCCAGGCGCTGGACGTCGCAGCCACTTGCCCTGGGCGGGGGAGTGACGACCGCCACCCGGACGCCGCTGATCTCGTAGCGGTCCACCCTGGTGCTCCTCCTTATCTCCTCGTAGTAGCGGGGCGCCTCGGCCTCGTAGATCCTCCTAGCCCAGTCGGGCCACAGGTCGCCCTCCGCCAGCGCCTCCGCCGCCCTCCGGAGGCCCTCCCAGTCCAGATGGCGGAGGACGAGCCTCCACCGCTCCGCCAGGCCGCGGGGGTCCTCGGAGCAGCTGTCATCGGCCCTGGCTATCTCCACGAGCTCCAGGTCCTCGCCGCCGCAGCGGGCGACGCAGCACGCTATCTCAGCCGTCACGTGGGACCGGTCGTGAACCACCACAGCCCCAGCACGCTCAAGCGCCTCCCGGGCGCCCGGGGGCCATTCATGGTGGTCTATCCAGGCCAGCCTCTGGCCCCAGCGGAGCAGCGCCGCCACCGCCTCCGCCTCGGAGCGGCTTCTCGGGGACAGGTCGGCGACGACCACCAGGGTGCCGGGCCTCCCCGCCGCCTCCTGGAGCCCGCGGCGGAGGACCCGGTAGAGGCCCCGGGCGCCAGCAACGCTGTGGACCGCCTCGAGCCCGCGGCGCCGGGCCCAGCGTAGCAGCAGCGCAGCCGCGGCGAGGCCGTCAAGGTCTATATGGCTCACCACGTGGACCCTGCGCGCTGAGTCGAGCAGCCGCCACGCCTCCTCCAGGCCAGCCAACCAGTACGCCCCAAGGTGCTAAGGGGTGCCCGGAGGATAGCCTTGTTTAACCCCTATCGCCTATAGGGATGATGGTGTAGGGGCTTGGTCTACACGTGCATAGTGGTGGGCTATGACGGGAGCCCGGCCAGCCGGCTAGCCGTGGACAAGGCGGTGAAGCTGGCCAAGCTGCTGGGCGCCAGGCTCCGCGTAGCCACCGTGGTGCCTCCGCCCGCGGTGTTCCTCGGCGAGATGGTGATCCCGGAGCAGCCCGTCGTGGAGGAGCTGGTGCAGCCAGCCAGGCAGAGCCTCGAGAAACTCGTCAAGGAGATAAAGGAGACGTCCGGCCTCGAGGACGTGGAGCCCGTGCTACTGATAGGCGACCCCGCTGACGAGCTTGTAAGTTTCGCCGAGAGCAATGACTGCGACCTGATAGTGGTCGGCCGCCGCGGCCTAAGCGGGCTTAGGAGGCTAATAATGGGCAGCGTCTCCAACAAGGTAGTGTCCATAAGCCATAAGGTGGACGTCCTAGTGGTAGAGACATCAAGCCTCAAGAAGGAGAAGTAGCCCCCGAGCCCCTGCCCTGCCTCCAGCCCCGCGGCTAGCCCAGCCCATGTTCTCCTCGCAGCCCTCCCCCTAGCCGCGGCCCCAGGCCTCCGGCACGGCCCCCGGTGGCTGCCTGAGGCCCGGGGCCTCCCTCCCCCTTTCTGGGGCGTAGAGACTACTACCCCTGGGAGGGGCTAGAGGCCGAGCCTGGGCTGAGGCTTGATATGCCTCGACAGGGTGCTCGTGCTGGTGGGGAGGCTCGCCCGGAGCCGCGGGCCCCCGGTGGTGGCGGCTAGCAGTATAGGCTCCTGGTACTGGTGCAGCCTGAAGGCCTGGCATGCTACAAGCCTCTTCAACGCAGGCTGGCTGAGCCCCGGGGATCTAGCGGAGGAGGCCTGGAGGGGCCTAGCCATCCTCTGGTCGGCTGAGCTGGCTAAGGACAGCTTCGCCGGGATCATACGCGGGAGGCTCCTCCACGGCGAGGACCTGGAGGAGGTTGCTCGGGAGGCGCTGGGGGGCGCAGTGCTGGCGAAGAGGCTGGCCAGGGGCGGCGCGGGGGAGATGCAGAGGCTCCACCGCGAGGGGTCATCCCGGTCCTGGGGCTCATAGACCCCGCGGCCTACGAGAGGCAGCTCCACCGCTACATGGAGGCCGAGGACCCCGTCGAGTACTACTGGAGGGAGGAGTGGCCCCTCATGGCCCGCAGGCCGAGGAGCCGGGGCTACACGGTGATAGGCGTGCCCGACGCCCTCGAGTGGAGCCCCGCGGGGCTGCGGGTGGTCGAGGTGAAGACCACCTCTAGGCCCCGGGCGATGCTCCGCAGGGGCCGCGGCTACTGGGCCGCCAGGGCGCAGCTCGCAGCCTACGCCTGGATCCTCTCCGAGCGCTGGCCCGTGGAGGAGGCCGTGCTCCTCGTCCGCGACGCCACCGGCGCCACTGCGCTGAGGGAGAGGCTGGACCCCTGGGAGCTGGCCTCCTGGTTCGAGGAGAAGATCCTCCCCGGCGTGGCGGACCGGCTGGCCTCCCAGAGCCCGCCACCCAGGCCCCGAAGGCCGCCATGCAGGAGCTGCGAGTACGGGGCCCGCTACCCCTCGGCCTCCGGGGCCTAGGGGGATGCCCCTCGGAGGAGAGGCTTGATGGGCCTCCAAAAAGAGTTGTGGGGCACGTGGAGTAGCCCGGCTGCTCCGCGGCGCTAGCTCATCAGCTTCACTATCTTGGGCTGCGGCTGCACCTTGTAGTCCTCAAGCCTCAGGTACAGCTCTATCGCCTTCCTTATCACTTCGCTCCGGGTCACGCCCTTCAGCCGTGCAAAGCTATCCAGCTTCTCGAGCAGCTCCTCATCCACCTTGAAGGTCACGACACGCATCCTGGGACCGCCCCCAACCCCCACCAGGCTTCTCCTAGTATGGGGAAGCCTCTAGTAGAAGATTACCGTGGAGAGTATTACTAGAGAACTCTCACAAGAGCCGGACACGGCGCGTTCGGCTTAAATAGAGGGCTCTTGTACCGAGTATACGTGGGCCGAGACAGTGCCGACAGTACATCTGTCACTGCCGGAGGCTGTCTACAGCGAGCTAAAGGAGTATGCCAGCGAGATGGGGATACAGATAACGGACTTGATAAAGATGATGATACGGGAGGGGCTGGAGAGGTACCGCCGCGAGAAGGAGGAGAAGAGGCGCCGCCAGCAGGAGGAGACGACACAGGCGCTCCTCCAGGTGCTCCACGAGCTTGAGGAGCTGCGCCGCGAGTTCCAGGAGTACCGGGCCTACGTGGAGGGCGAGCTCTACAGGCTGAACAGCAGCATACACGGCCTCAAGCGCCGCGTCTCTAAACTAGAGGACACCGTGGAGGAGCACCTCATACCCGTGGACGCGGAGATAGTGAGCCCCTAAGGCCCTGCCTACCGGTTCACGTTCACCCGCGCTGC